>JANODQ010000574.1:0-2457 GCA_031412775.1 Pirellulaceae bacterium
GTCGAACGGTTTCTATTACGTTGACCGAATGTCCGTGTGCACTATCGACGATCAGTACGTCGACACCGCGTTTGACAAGTTGTTCGGCTCGTTCCAGATCCTGCACACCGATCGCCGCACCGACTCGAAGCCGACCCTTAGCATCTTTGCATGCCATCGGGTATCGCTTCATCATGTCAATATCTTTGATCGTGATAAGGCCCGTCAGTAGATAGTTATCGTCAACCAGTAAAAGCTTCTCTACCTTTTTATCCGTTAAAATTTGCTCAGCTTCTGCAAGCGTTACATTCCCCTGTGCGGTGACCAAATTTTCCTTGGTCATCACTGAATTAATGTCAAGTTCTGTCGATTCCAAGAATCGCAAGTCGCGTCGTGTGAGGATTCCGACCAGCTTTCCGCCCTTTTCCACGATCGGAACTCCAGAAATATTTTGCTGGCTCATCAGTTCGCGCGCCGTGCTGACACGATCGGTTGGCGAGAGGGTCACAGGGTCCACGATGATTCCGTTGGCAGACCGCTTCACTTTAGTGACTTCTTCGGCCTGAAGTTCGATCGACATATTCTTGTGGATAACACCCAGTCCCCCTACTTTTGCAAGGGCGATGGCCATCTCGCTTTCGGTCACCGTGTCCATAGGGCTGGAGAGCAGCGGGATTTGGAGCCGAATACGACCTGTAAGTTGCGTGCTTACGTCGGCTTCGTTAGGAAGAAAATCGCTGTAACGAGGTTCAAGAAGTACGTCGTCAAAGGTGATGCCGGAATAGGCAATTTTATCGTCCATAGAAGTTCGGAGATCGGTTTCAAGGTTATAGCCGGCGAGGCCCAAAGTTCTGAGGAACCGGGCACTCCTGAAACCGTCCAGATTATGCTAGAGCAGAGCCGTTTTGGCTAGGGAACGTCGTCGAAAAAACTATCCCCAGATGGGACTTGGATGATGCGCGAGTTGCTTTTTGGTTTGAACGTGGCTGGCTCGCGTTGCTCCAAAAGTATTGGTTCGTCGGCATCGACCACGTTTGGCGCAAAATTATCTTGTTGGTAACTGTCGGTTGAAGACTCCAGCACGCTACCGTATTCGGATTCGATGGCTTGGATTTCCATCGGTTCCGAGATTCCGTGGTCTTGGACAGCGTATCCGACAAGTTGCGGGTCGCTAAGGTTGGAGCCGACGCGACCGTGCCGCATATCGGTACGGGGCGTTTTACCGCCGTAGGTTACAAAGTCTAAGTCAAAGGGACTGCAGCAAAGGGCACATCCGATCGGTGAGATCAGGCTAAGTGTCAAAAGGATAAAGCAGGCAATTCGAATCATCGGGCGCTCCGTTTTGATTTGCTGGCAAAGCGTGCAACCGAAAGGCAAAGTCCGGTCGGTAAGCACATGGCCTATTTATCGACCGCGTTGACTTTGACGATTAGGCTGAATTTGGCGATTAGGAGGATTTTCGAAGGTCTTTACAGTTGTCGATTGCGGCAGCGAAAGGTGGGGCGGTTAGCCGCACGATGAGAGACCGAATCAATCCTGAACCGATGGCGCTAGTCACGGGTGTCGACTTTGCCACAATTTGCCACATGGCACAGGAGGCTAAGGCTCAGGGAAAATGTCCTTTTCATCCCCACGGCTCAGGACGGAGACAATTTCCATCTGGTCATACCAAGCAGCATCAGTTCCGGCGGTCCGGAAATGAGGAGACGAATTATAAAGATAAGGTGAATCAATGAAACTTTGACATGTGGACTTCATAGGGATCTGGCTATACTCACATTTCGGCTAACACTGGATGATGTTGTCGGAAACAATTGCTTTTGAATCTAGGTTGATTACTTTGTTTTATGGTACTTAAGAAGAATAAAAGCGAGTTGGAGTCGGCTTCCGATGAAGATAAAAAGCCATCGAAAATCGCCTGGGCATTGCAAGCCGTGCGGCTGGATCCGATAGCACTGATTTCTGATGTTTGGGACACCCTGGACATGTGGCGAGATACTCGTCAATGGGTTCCTGCCCTCAAGGCAATCCCAGCAATCTTGTTGATGACTGCAGTGATCGCTGCCGTGACACGGGGGAGTTTCACAAGCAGTTCCACGATCGTTGGAACATACATTGAAAAAGCCGAGGAAGTCGCACCTATAAAAGAGGATGGTCGCGAGAAGATCAGCACTGATAACAAGCTGAATCAAGGCACGTCACTACGAGACGGAACGACCGAAGAAGCAGTTGAAAAGCCTGCTGACGAACTTGCTGCCGAGGAAGCGAAAAAGTTGGAGGCAGCACAGTTCGCGGATCTACTTTTCAGACGTGTTCTCCAGGTCGAATCGAAAAACAAACGCGCGCGATACTACGTAGCCAATCAAATGAGTATGCGTGGAAATCGCGATCAAGCGAGATCGATGATGGAATCGATGGCTCCAAGTGATGCCAAGGGATACGAGCCGGCTCACACTTGGCTAGCTGGGGATGCGCTTC
>JANODQ010000575.1:0-6538 GCA_031412775.1 Pirellulaceae bacterium
GTCAACTGAGGTTCTTCGACGCTGATTTGAACTTGTCCCGATTGTGGAAGCACTGTCCACTCGACATCCATCGCAAAGTGCTCGGGCTTTGAAGCTTCTAAATTCAATCGAAAGATCCGCGATTGCGATGCACCGAGATCAGTGACGTGCCACAGCACCGTTTCCATCCCTTTATCATCTTTTTCTGTTTCGAATTCTCCAGCCGTCGATACGAACCCAGAAAGAGTCACACCAGAGGGCACGGTCATGCTGACGATAACGCCGCTCAACTGTTCTGCCCCTTCGTTTTTTATGACGACTTCGTACGGAACAGCTTTCGCAACCTGTAATGCCGTCGGTCCAACAACCATCAGCCGTACCTTGGGAATGGTCATGTCCATACGCGGACTTCCAATTGCATTGGAGAGGCTATTTGGTGGAGAAGCGGGTGTCGTTCCACGCGAAGCATCGCTATTTAGTGGAGCGATCGCTCGGTTTGCGGCGATGGAAGGATTTACGTAAGAGTTATTTAACGCACCTGACGCGGCTCCCGATGCAACCGATTCATTGCTTAGCGTTTGAAAACCGGAGTACTTTGGGGACGTTAAGGGATACCCGCTACTGGGAACATCATACCCAGTGCTGTTGGGTGCTGCGGGCTTGAACGGTGTCGCCTGGGGAGCAGCAGGTCCATTGGCTACGGTCGTCGATCGCGATAGCGAAGCTGCTGTCGAATTAGATTCGCGACGTGCGGAGCTGGGGACCGATTTTTTTGCCACCGGTCGCATCATCTCATCGGAATCCGATTCGGCCGCTAGATCCAAAGCCGTATCGGTATCGGAAGAGAAATCGCGGCTGGTGACTTGAGGTATCTTCGCTTGAGCGACGCTGCTTTCTTCTCGCGGATCAATCTCTAATCCGGCGCTGGCCGATTTTCTCGTAGTCGCAGAAGGATCTTTGATTCGGCTGTTAAGTGGGTCGACGGAAAAGCTTCCCGCAGTCGACTGATTTTGACGGTCCGTGGTTGCATTCGGTGTTGCAAAATCGCGAGTTGAAGTGATCGATGAATTCCCAACTTTTGAAGAGCTTATTACTTCTGGTAACGCCCGCGGCCCGAGGCTTTGACTTCCAATTGCTTGGTTTCCAGCAGACATTGGAGTCGTCGCTTTCGGAAGCGACGCGACGTTCGTTGGGTTGGGCTTGAATCGATTTACAGTAACGGAAGTAGGTGCATTCGACTTGTTAGCGGGCGCAGATTCTCGCGACGCTCGGAATCCTGTGCCGACAAGACTCGGTGGATCTAGCGGAGGTTGATTCGCCGCTCTACCATCGGCGGAGGTTGCGCTCGGTTGAGCGACATTCGGAGGCATTGGCTTTGTAAACGGTTGTAGGTACGGCTTTTGCGCAACTCGGTTGGTTGCTTTGGGAGACTCTGCGGAACTGGCGTTACTCGTCTTGGAAGGCTCGTCGGCTGCGGCTTCCAATTCAGAATCAGACTCTGTTGTGGCACGCATTTGCTTTGCAAAACCGTTTCGGATCGCTCCAGGTTTCAACTGCCCGACATCACGGTGGACCGGAAGTTCGCTCGACTTTTTCGTAGTCTCTTCAGCCGATGATTCTTTTGATCCAAAGATCCCGCGGACTCTGTTTCCGATTCCAGAAGCAAGCCCGCTTAGAGATCGCGATGGCGTCGAAGAGTTATCGCCTTCTTTGGAAATCCCACTGCCGGATTCCGCGATCGCCGAATCACTCTCGGTGTCCTCTCCCTGAGCTAACGAAGTCGAACTGAATTGAAACGAAAGGCTGAGAACGATTAGTAGCACCTTAAAGTGCCCTACAGTTCCCCAACTGGCTTGATAGCGCTGAGAAGGGAATGTCGTTGCCATATCGCAAACTCCGTAAATTACCCAAGAATCCAATTTTCCTGATCAATACCCTGATCATTACATCGACGCATGCAAATACACCACGATGCGCCTTGGAGCAGTATCGGTCAAAAATCATTTGGTAGTTTAGGAGGAGTTTCCGAATCTTGCCGACTTTATCGTTAATTCGGAATATCACATCGACTCGTTAGAGCGGAAGTCGATTTCGGAAGTCGGCTTCTTCCGAGTTCCATTGCAGGATCAGCTCGAGCGGCCATTGTATCCGACCAATTTGCGAGCATTTACCGGTCGCCGGATCAGCATCGAACCAAGTGGCCGCTAACCGAACATCTTTTTGAGCAACATCAAAAGAAATCGGTTCAAAGGTCATAGTCGCTTGCGTTACCGGAAGAATCTCTCGGCCCAAGATACTCTCGTAAGGCCCCGTCATTCCAACGTCGCACTGAAAAGCAGTACCGCCGGGAAATATCTGTTCGTCTGCTGTCGTCACATGGGTATGAGTCCCGAGAACGGCTGTAACGCGTCCGTCAAGAAGTCGCCCTAACGTTTGCTTATCGCTCGTTGCCTCTGCATGAAAATCAACGACACGGAGTTTTACGTCACCCGGAATCTTTTCGACTTCTCGCAACGAAGCATGAAACGGACAATCAACAGGTCGCATAAAAACGCGCCCTAAGACGCTGATCACTGCAACAGGATTCCCAAGATCGGTATGCACGATGCAGTGTGTTTTACCTACGGCCGAGTCGGGAAAATTCGCCGGCTTCACAATGTTCGCTTCGCGATTAAGCGTTTCCATGATTTCGCGCTTACGGTAGATGTGATCGCCTAACGTGATGGCTCCTGCTCCGGCATCGATCAGCCTTTTATATTCTTTTTGCCTCAGCCCTGTACCGTCGGCCGCATTCTCTGCATTGATGATTACCAAATTGGTTTTCAGATGCTGCTTCATCCATCGGATTGCGTTGCACGCGATGTTCATCCCGGGCTTACCAACCACATCCCCAACCAACGCTATGCGAACATGCCCGCTAGGCGGCAAGCTTGAAGGAAGAAATTTTTGCGCATCCAAAGTCATATCGATCGCCGAGCATTGCCCGTGGCTAACAAAAGCTGGTTTTATTGAAACGGAAACTACTCTCGACTGGCCATCGCTTTCAAAACCCGCTTCGCAGCGTCTATCGTATACTCGATGTCTTCTGGCGTGTGCTCACGAGAAAAAAAGAGTGCTTCAAATTGGCTACAAGGCATATATACTCCTTCATTAATCAGCCCCCAAAAATACTCGGCAAATCTTTTGCGATGACTTCGATTGGCGGTTGGCCAATCAACAATCGGTGCATTGTTGAAAAAGAGCGTCATCATACTTCCCATGCGTTGCAATTGATTGGGATAACCTGCTTCACTTGCCGCTCTGGCTAAACCTTCGCCAAGTCGTTTGGCCTGAGTCTCTAGGTATGCATACGGAGAATCGTCTCGTAGGATTTCTAGCGTCTTTGCACCAGCAGCCGTTGCGAGCGGATTTCCACTAAGCGTTCCTGCCTGATAAACCTTTCCGACCGGCAAGATATTGTCCATCAAGTCTGCTCGCCCACCGTAGGCCGCAAGCGGAAGGCCTCCTCCTACAATCTTTCCAAGGGTCGTTACGTCGGGAGTAATCCCAAAAATGCTTTGAGCTCCTCCATACGCGACGCGAAAACCGGTCATGACTTCGTCAAAGATTAAGATCGCGCCGTACTTCGTACATAGATCGCGAAGTGCTTTCAAGAACAACTGGGTCGGAATGACTGTTCCCATGTTACCAACGATCGGCTCCAAGATGACCCCCGCGATCGTCGGTCCCATTTCATCGAAAGCCATTTCTAGTCCTTGAACATTGTTATAGTCCAAGACAATCGTATCCTGTGATGTTCCTTTCGTTACACCGGGCGAGTCAGGAGCACCTAAGGTTGCGGCTGCAGAACCGGCTGCAACCAGTAACGAATCAACGTGCCCGTGATAACAACCGGAGAACTTGATAATCCGCTCGCGGCCAGTCGCACCTCGCGCCAGTCGAATCGCGCTCATCGTCGCTTCGGTCCCGCTGCTGACCAACCGAACCTTTTCAATACTAGGCACCGCTCGAGATATGAGCTCGGCTAAATGCGTTTCATTTTCCGTCGGTGCGCCAAATGATGTTCCGCGTTCAGCCGCCTTGGTAATCGCTTCGATCACCGGCGGATGCGCGTGCCCCAAAATCATCGGGCCCCACGAACCGATGTAATCGAGATACTTATTTCCATCTAGATCGTGCAAGTACTGCCCACGGCCACTCGCCATAAACACGGGATGTCCTCCCACGGCTCCAAAGGCACGAGCCGGCGAATTCACGCCGCCCGGTATCATTTCGCAGGCTCGCGTGAAGGCAGCAAGCGAACGGGTTCGTGAGCTACTCTTTTCAATATCAATATCTATTGTTTTCACAGGTGCTTTCTAAAAAAATCCACATTATTTCGACTCCACAAGATTGAAACATAGTCTTTTAAACCACCGTTTCTCAAATACTGGATGTGAATCTCGAGCCAACTTTAAGTCTCGCGGAAGACCCTCATAATTATGCCCTGCGACTTGGTCATTCGTCCATAAGCCAACCGAAGAATCATGTCCGAAATGACGATGTCGCGACTAACGAAGCGAAACATTTAACGAATCTAAAACGCTGTCCCAAGATCTACTTACTGTGGACCATGAGAACTTGGCAACGCTTAACTTTGCCTTTTCGCGAAATTGATTGCGAAGAGCCTCCTCCGTTAGGAGCTTGGAAAGCCCTGTAACAATCCCTTCTGAATCGTTCGTGACTCGTAACCCGGTCAGGTCGTCGGGGATGATTTCAACGATCGACGCCGAACAATCCGTCGCGACGCACGGCAGACTGCTATACATTGCCTCAACGAGCGCGTTGGGAAACCCCTCATATCTACTTGGCAGCACAAACGCATCGCAAGAAGCCATCAGCGACTGCACATCAGAAACCCACCCCAGCCAGTCAATCGAAGCCGCGACCTTTGCGATCTGGTCATCTGCGGCTATCGTTCGAAACCATCGCTCTTTCTCGGAGCCCTCTCCCGCGATCACTAAACGCCACTCGGGATGATTGCTGTATATTTGCGACCAAGCTTTCAGCAAACGATCAATGCCCTTCTCACGTGATAATCGCCCAACGTAGAGCAATCGCTTTGATCGCAAACTATCATCACTTGGCTTTGTTCCACTCAAGTGTGCTTGTGCAACATTTTGTGCGAGAGCTCGCGTGCTTTGCGTTGTTTGGATCGCTGTAGGAATAACATGCATCGGCTTGTTACGACCCACAATAGTTTGAAGATATTCGGCAATCGCATTCGTTTGCACCACGCACCTGTCACACCGCGGATAGTAAATCCGCCGAAGCAACTCCCAAGCCCACCCCAATCTTTGTTGACGAGGGTCGCTACGTTCGCAAATTGCAATGCGAACTTTTTTGAGTTGCGAACATTGAATCGCCGCCAAAGTCATGATGTTCATTCGATCGCAAAAGCTGACAACTGCCACCGCACCGCTAGCAGCGATCGCTTCTCGCAACAATTTCATCCGCCGCCGATTGGATATAATCGAATCCCAAAATCCATCGCTTTGAGCGATTGCGTCGATTCCGACGCGAGCTACCTGTGGATCGATTTCGTATCGGTCACCACGCGTATGAGAGAGCGTCAGCAACGTGCAGGCGTAACCGGAACAAGCCGCGTGATTCACCAAGTAACTCATTTGTCGCTCGGCTCCGCCGCCAGACAAAGATGGAATTACGAATACAATTTTAGGATGAAGGGACTTCGAATCACTCACTGAAAAAACTGTTCTCGCTCTTGATTATTCGAGTCTTGCAGGGATGGACTTGATAAACGGAATAGAATTGATAGATTGAACTTCGGTGCATCGATTTGTTTCAATACGATGCCCACTTTTAGACTTGTTTCCATTCATCATTTGATTTTCGAGCTACTTCCATGCCGTTCTACAGTGTAACCAAAGGGATCACCCGCTTCGAACCAGATACCGGAGCTCGGGTAGGATTTCTTGTTCGAATATGTCGTAAGGGAAAACGGATTAACGAATTTTTTGCTGACAAGGCTTACGGTGGGAAGCGTAAAGCATTTGTCGCAGCCGAGGCTCGGTACGCGGAACTGATCGCTCAATACGGACCTTCAAACCAACATAGCACCCGCGATATCTTAACCGATAGAAACTCCACAGGGTATGTCGGCGTACACCTTGCCAAAAGCGTAGACACGATTTGGTCCAATAATGAATACTTTGCCTACTGCGCATCCTGGGTAGAAGAAGACAAAAGCCGTAAGAAGATCGCTTTTTCGATCAGCAAACACGGAAAGAAAGGCGCTTTAGAACTCGCAGTTCTTGCGAGAAAGAAGCGTTCAACAGACCGGGAAAAGCTAGTTATCTTATACGAAAAACAAAAAGCAGCTGGCAAATCGCCGACCGCGGCCAAAAAGAAATCCACAAAAACGAAATATGCAAAGTAGCGGATCGTCTCCAGCCACGAAGTTGGTTAGGAACTTTTGTAAAGGAGTCGTTAAATAAAAGCGATTGGAACTGCATTTCGTAGCCGAACCCGCCAAGGGTTTGGATTTCTCCTAGCAAAT
>JANODQ010000576.1:0-3807 GCA_031412775.1 Pirellulaceae bacterium
TATGACCAATTCGGTCAAGGAAACGATGAGAAGAAAAAGAAAGAAGACTCTTTTCGTGTGGGTGCGAATATCGAAGACAATCAAATTTTGCTTTGGGCCAATGAAGTAGAACTTGAGGAAATCAACAAGCTACTTATAAAACTTGGCGAGATTCCTCCTGAAGGCTCGCAAGGGAACCCATTCCGTGTAATTGAAGGATCACGTGCAGCAGAAACCAAGGACTATCTGGAAGCGATCAAAAAGAAATGGCAAAGCATTGCACCAGGCTCGCAGCTTATTTTGCCTGATGATTCCGAATACGACAAACCATACCTAGGTCCTACTGATAAGCAACAGATTGACCCAAAGAAGCCTGGCGAACAAAAAGCAACAGACGCCACGCCAAACGACACTCCAAATAACAATGGTTCGTCGGAGAAACGAGATGATAAGCCTAATCGGGGTGCCGTATCTCCAAACGCGCCAACCGCATCTTTTGACGTAATAGAAAACCCCGCACTTGTTGTAACTACGACAAGCAGATCGAAACACCACCTAACCGAGAAGTTGATTCAAACTGAAAGTCCATTAACGAACTCAACAGTGGAAATTGATTTTGATGCGGATGGAAACTTAGTTCTCAAAAGCCAGGATATCGATGCGCTCAACAATCTAGAATCGCTAATGCTGCGTGATACACCACCGAAAAAACCCTACGATGTATTCGAAGTTAAGAATACGCGGGCCACCTGGATCGTGCTCAACCTAGAAGATTACTTTAAGGAAGAAAAGAAAAAAGATAATGACCGCGACTCCTTCTATCGCTTCCTGTTCTTAGATGAGACTCCAGATAAAAAAACTGAAGATCCACAACTCGGTAAAAAGCGGGCAATGCGATTCATTTCGGATAACGACACGAACACAATCGTCGCAATTGGAGCGTCCAATGCCGAACGTCAGTTGATCAAAGAGTTGATTGAATTGTGGGATACCCCTGACACGAAGAAAGCGAAGGACGCTCGCTACACAAAACTGGTACCAGTTCAATACTCGCGGGCTGAAGCGATTGAACAAGCAATCAAAGATGCATACCGCGATTTCCTAAGCCAAAACGACAAAGCATTCGATCGAGGTTCCGAACAAGGCGAAAAAGGTCGTGAGGAGAAACGTGACACGGGAAGTAGCACTCGAAAGTTCTCATTGGGAGTCGACACCCTTACAAATACAATCGTCGTCTCAGCGGAGGGGGAGGATTTCTTGAAGGTTATTTGCGACATGATCAACGAACTCGATATGGCTGCAAAACCATCCGGAGTCGTTCAAGTATTAGAACTCAATGGCAACGGCCCCAGTACCAAGTCCATGGAGAAAGCACTGAAAGCATTGCTTGAAAGTGGGAAGAAAAGCCCCAATCCCAACGTAAACCAAAACAACCAGGGCCAACCGAATCAAAACGGAGGCCAACAAAATTCGGGTGAGGGCAGGGGGAGGAACTATCGAGACTAACGGCTGACTTCTAGCGAAAGTGGTTGGTCTTCGAGTCCGAGTTTCTTCATCTTTTTATAAAGTGTTGTTCGATTGATACCGAGCTGAAGGGCAGTCTCGTTGCGATTGCCATTTCGTTGCCGCAACGTTTCAAGAATGATTTGGCGTTCTGGCTCTTCAAGGGCTTCACTGAGCGTTTTTCCATTCCACGAATGCAAACCATTTTCAATAGGCTTGGTAGCGTGATTTGTAGCAAGCCCAAGATTTGAACGGACTGCAGAATTGTTACGACAATCGGGGGTTCGGCTCATCGCAGTGTTATGTATTTTACCCATCATGCTTGGTGGCAGAACATCGACGTCGATTTCAGGTTTCTTGGTCAGCAACACTGCCCGCTGCACCACGTTTTCAAGCTCGCGAATATTCCCTGGCCATGCATGATTCACTAAGTGATCCATCGCATCGCGAGTAAATCCATCCACGGTTCTACCAAACTCTTTTGAAGCCGACTGCAGGAAATGTTCGACTAAAAGTGGAATATCATCGCGACGTTCTCGCAGCGCAGGTAGCTCGATGCGAATAACATTGATTCGATAATAGAGGTCCTGACGAAACGAACCTTCTTCGACGCGTGCTTCGAGATTCTCATTGGTTGCGAGAACAACACGCGTATCAACAGAGACAGTTTCGGTGCCTCCCAACGGTTCGAACTGAAGTTCCTGTAATACCCGCAACAATTTGACTTGCAAAGCTTGAGAAGCCGTCCCGATTTCATCTAGAAACAAGGTACCCGAGTCCGAGAGCTGAAACTTACCAACTTTGTTCGTAGTCGCCCCTGTAAACGCGCCAGCAACGTGACCAAATAATTCACTCTCAAGTAGGCTATCCGGAAGCGCACCGCAGGCAACCTCGATAAATGGGCGACTGCGACGACGCGATCGTTGGTGAATGGCTCGTGCAATCATGCTTTTACCAGTTCCATTCTCACCCGTGATGAGAACCGTAGCCCGAGCGTCAGCAACCGAATCAATCGTGTCGAATATTCGAGCCATTCTCAGGTCATGCCCCAAGATGTTTTCCATCCCAAAGCGTTTGTCGAGCTGTGCCTTGAGTTGCTCGTTTTCTCTCGCAATTTGATTTTGCTCCAAAGCGCGATTGAAGGCCAGCAGAAGCTCTTGGTCAATTACTGGCTTGGTTAGAAGATCGAATGCGCCAGCCGCAATTGCTTCCGCGCCAGCCTCAGGACCGCCGTATCCGGTCATCATAATGACCGGAACCTGCTTGTGTTTCTTTTTTGCCCAACGCAGGATTTCCATACCGTCGCCAGTCTCCAAGCGAACGTCGCACAGGGCGAGGTCAATCTTCGATTGATCTAAGATCTTTTTCGCTTGAGAAACGGTAGACGCCGCATGTACTTCAAACTCTTCGCTTCTTAACCAATCGCACATGGATTCAAGAAGCCATCGATCGTCATCAAGAATTAGAAGAGTTGGTTTAGCCGTCATGTGGGTTTTCCGAGTGTCGGTTGTAGTGATTGGCGAAGCACCTTTGATGCATGAATCAAACCTAGGTTGCATTTTTGCAACATGGGTAGCAAAGCACGATCTACCAAAGAAATGCCAAGGCATCAAAAATTACCAAGTCACTACAATCGCTATAACCACCATCGATCACTAACAGTGAACCAAGTACATCTGACTGCGTGCCGCGGTGTCCCAGAAGACGCAACGCTTAGCAATTGGCACATTATTTGTCTCAATTGATTAAGTGCGCGACCATATTTGGCGATGCAACTAATGCTAGAGCATTCCCAACGTCGACGTCAATAAGCACCATTACGATAAGGATGCGAGTCAAAATTCGATACTCAGATCACTAATTCGGTATCGTGAAAGACTGAATCTATCTTTTGGTAAAGACTCTTGAAACGCCGGTTAATGGGGCGTCGCCCGGATGAAAGCCTGCAATGGTAGAAGCCGATGCGATATTGCTCCCGTGGTGATAGCCTTGCAGAACTGCAGGCGAATTCGAGTGCTGAAGTCGCTTAGCAACGCGACTTGGAATCGGCGGCGATTGATAAACGCCCGGGCCTGCAGGCTGAATCCGACAATAGGCTGACTCGTAAAAGCCTTGATTGAAACCTATTTGATAGTCACTCGTCTTTCGAGCTAAATGACTTGGAGCTTCGCAGTAGCCTTGTTGGGTCCCAGCGAGATCGCCCTGTCGCTGCATGTACTTCGGCCACAGTCGACTAGGCCCCGCGCTCGAAAGCGTTTTGCGGCATCCAACAAGACAAAAACAAATCGATGCACAGAAGAAACCGGCAACTGCAATTCTTATTGA
>JANODQ010000577.1:0-2728 GCA_031412775.1 Pirellulaceae bacterium
GTTGATAGCAGACCATGAAACAGTCCCCATGACAACCAAGCAAGCCCTGAAGGACGCGATTCGAGCACGCATAGAATCAAAGATGAATGCGGTTGGTGTTGATGAAATAGTTTCAGCTACTTTATTAACCGACACCGACCAGGCCATTGAGTCGACGGGATTCGTATCGCAGTCGTTTCAAGAGAAATCCGTTCGCGGGATAGAACTAAGCGATGCTTCGGATGGGCACGTTCCAGACTATTTGAAATCGAACCACCATAGCGGTTGGGGGAGTTTGATAAGCAACGCAGCACTTGTTGCCGCTGTTTTAGGGCTTGCCTGGGTTTCGTTGGGGTCTTTTGAAGGTATCCAAGAATTATTCGTTCCGCCGGAAAAGCTCGCCAAGTTAAATACGGATAAAGCTGCTGAAAAAAGCATCGTTGAAGATGCCACAAAAGTTAATGAGGTTGTAAAGATTGCTAGTAACGAAGGGCTACTTAGCAATGCTCCTGTAAAACAAGAAGTCGTATCGATACCAGTCGCGAGTACTGATGAAAGTAGTGGATTGGCTGCTGCTTCTAGTGAATCGCCCAGTCCCTCTGTTGATGCTCCGTTAGATGTAACAGCCGATTTGGCTGTCAGTCGTATAGCGAGCGTTATGGAAGAGCCAATTACTGGCGAAGCATTGAATTCGGTTGCAATGGCTGATGGGACTCCTATCACTGAAAATTCCGTGACCGAAGTTCCTAAAGAGTCACGTTCCGAACCTGAATTGATCTGGCGTCCAGAAACAAAAGCAGCATCCGAAGCAACGTTGTTTTTGCTGAAACCTGTTGAAGAAGGACAAGCGAGAATTGAGATTGTTGCTGCGGGCGACAAGCAGCAGGTCGGAGAGCGTTGGCTGACCGTGACAGGCATTCGAACTGATTGTTGGATTGAGCCTGGTATTCGATGGAAGATCGCAGATTGTACCGATCTGAGCGTTGATACCGTTCTAATAAACGAAGCGGCAGTTGTTCAGCTTCGACTGGGTCGGGCTCTCGTGGCATCTACACCGAATTGTCAAATATTGAATTTAGAAACTATGGATGGGAAGACACGACAAATTCATTTCAATGATCCAAACGGAATCGTCGCAGTTGAAGTTCGACATCAACCTATTCCC
The DNA here is from genome assembly GCA_031412775.1 of Pirellulaceae bacterium. GTDB lineage: Bacteria > Planctomycetota > Planctomycetia > Pirellulales > Pirellulaceae > JAIYDQ01. The sequence continues at coordinate 1,145 of JANODQ010000577.1, forward strand.
GGAGCTATTGTCGGTGAATACATCGACAGCGATAAGAATTTGATTGGCATGATGAATACGGTTGTTACTCTGACGGGCGTTGTCGGTGAAGCAACCGTTTCCGAAGATAGCATCACAATAGAAACGCTGGGTGTCGGCGAAACGATCACATGGATCGGAACAGATCCACTGGTCAGAGGATCTTTAAAGTCGATGCCGTGGTGGTTCAAGAACTCTGCTCCGTTGCCTGCTGACATCGCAACGGCGAGTGACTTTCAGCAACTTCTCGTTGACTGGAAGACCACCAACGAGGAGATCTTGAAGATAGCTCCAAATCAAAAACCTCCGCAAAAAGGGGCACAGAAGTTGCAAATCGCGTTGCCCAGTTTTTTCGAAGCCGTATCGGCTAAGCGATCTTCTCCAACGTACGTACCTGCCGTACAACTTCTTTTGCTTTCAGGAAATTACACTCAACTGTTTGGAACGGCCGGCGTTCTTTCAGATCCGTCCGTCAAGTCACATAGGGCCTTCCTAATCGACACGTTCGAACAATCGCTGGGAGCCGATCCTAGTCGCGAGGTGAGCCTCAAAGAACAGCTTGAAGCAATTGACCCAGCCAGAGCCAATCGACTTTTGCAACTGGTATCAACTCCAGCGGATGAGCAACTGGAACGAGGCGTAGACCGAATTCTCATCGATGCGATTTCAAGTCCTTATCTAGACGAGCGTGTTCTAGGCATTCATCAGTTAGTGCGAATCACCGGAAGAGACTTAGGTTACCAAGCAGACAGGCCTACTCCGGACAGCGTTCAAGCTTGGAAAAAACTTTTGAACGCAAGTAAAATTCGTTGGCCAAAGCTGAAAAGTTAATCTGAAATGGCGAAGGCTCAAACCAACGTCCGTCCCGGTTACGCAATCCACTTGGCCTACATGTGCTATTTGGAATGCAAAATATTTTTTACTGAATCCGCAAGAGTCTTCTTTTCTTCGGCTGCCAGCGTGCTCCAGTTGGAACTGGTAGAGGCCTTTGGCAACGATTCATCCATTGAACGTTGCGTGTGAAGGTATGCTAAAGCTAGGAAATGAGCCGTGACGGGTGCAGTCATAAACAAGAGGAAGGTGATTAAAATTTCTTGCACTGAAATCTTACCGGCCGCAGCCCACAAATGAAGCATCGATGCGACCAAGCATCCACCAACACCCAGCGTGGTCGCTTTCGACGGCGCATGGAGTCGTGACATGAAAGATGGAAGTTTCAGTAAACCGTATGACCCAACGAATACGAAAAATGCGCCGATAACAATGTGCAACGCGATAAGTGCTTCAAAAAATGAATTCATAATCTTTTTGTATGTTTGTCAGCGATAACCCAAAGCAAGAAACAAGGGATCTTATAACAATCTACTCAATAATGTCGCCGCGAAGTACAAAACGGCAATACGGTCTGACACATGTTCGGACAAGCCCTTATTATCCACAAAGCAACGGCAAGATCGAACGTTGGCATGGCTCACTCAAGAGCGAATGCATTCGTCCTGGTTGCCCTACCACAAAAGAAGAAGCCGAGAAGCGAATTGCGTCCTATGTTCACTATTACAATACCGT
>JANODQ010000578.1:0-4281 GCA_031412775.1 Pirellulaceae bacterium
CGGATCCATCAGTTAGGTAATAAGCGAGTAATTCTTAACCATGAACTTGCCTCGCATTATGATTCCTTTATGAAGCTGCTTGCCTATCAGAAGTCGATCTTGGCCGATCAGTCGCTGGGGTTGGTTTATTACTTGCTAATACAAAACCGAATCGAGGAGGCAATTGCAAGATTCGATGCGATTCCGCGCGAACAGACATCGCTCGATATCCAATATGATTACTTCGCGGCTTATCTGAGTTTCTATCGCAGCGACTTGGATGCAGCACTAGCTGTCGCAAATAAGTACATCGACCACCCTCATTTGAAATGGAGAGAGTGGTTCGATCAAATGCGATTACAAATTCAAGAGAGGGCAGCGATTCAGAACGGCGAACGAAGTGAATTGGCTTCCAACGAAGACTGGAAGATGGACGGTCAACAACGTGTTTTATCTGGCCAACGAGCGAATCAACAATCGCAAGCCGCCGCAAAACTTCCGTCGCTTGAGATTCTTGACGAATCTGGCCAGTACAAGCTTCGGCACCGAAACGTCTCTGAAATCGATGTCCATTACTACCTCATGGATATCGAATTACTGTTTACAAGAAAGCCTTTTGTCCAGAACAACGATAGCCGATTGAACGTGATTGCGCCCAATCGGAGCGAGAGACTAAAATTGGATTCTGGCAAAGAAGTGTTTCCGCTAACGATCCCAGATCAATTGAAGAATCGCAACTTGGTAATCGAGGTTGTGGGAGGCGGTTTAATTCGCAGCACAGTCGTATACAACAACGCTTTGGTCATCACTCTATCGACGACGATGGGGCAACTCCAAGTAACTTCGCAGAATAATCGGCAACCGTTGGAGGCAACCTACATCAAGGTCTACGCTCGACACCGAGACGGATCTATTAGGTTCTACAAAGATGGCTACACCGACTTGCGAGGCAAGTTCGACTATGCCTCGGTTAGCACCAGCGATGCCAACACGGCAGAAAAATTTTCCATCCTTATACTTCACCCCGAAAAAGGTGCAGCCATTCGCGAAGCACAAGTTCCCGCACCAGCACGATAGTTAGGCAAAACGTGTTTCAATGTACCAGCGTCCGTCAGAGCAATCTTTAGGCTGCTTGACGAGTTTTCACCACGGTGGCGGCTGATGAGGTTAGCCCGATAGGTAATGACATTGGGCGGTCGTCGGAGCAGACGACTTGCACTGCGAGTTGCCGAGAGGCGTTGAGCAAAATTGGGCTTTTGAGGTTCGTAGTAAGGGTCTGTCCGTTTTTGCTGACGACTGTCAACACAAACATTTGATCCTCATTCCGAAGATGCAGCAGGCTCAGCTCACGCTGAGGAATTTGGACACGGTAATCTGGGGCGTATCGACGTGGACTTACAACGGGAACAGCCACGGATGCTTGAGCGACTGACTGCAGCCAAGCAACGTCTTCGCCAGCGGGATTAGATAGCAAAACCCAATGCCGCGACGACTCGAAACCAATCAATCCATGCGGCATTAAAAGGATATCCGAGTGATCGATTTGTAGCTGGCCAAAACGAGTTGTTTCGATTTGCATCTTCGTTTCCCTTGGAACCATCCCTGCGAGCTTAAAGCTATTCGTCGCGCAGCATCCTCTGCTGACAAGACCTATACGTTCTAAGCTTATCGGCCACGCAACCTCCCAAACGTTAAAATCGATCTAGTTTAATTTTGATATTCCGCTGGATCTGCCCCAAATCGGTGACAGCCTAAGCTGGTGAAACCTTAGCCGATAGAGCTAGGCACGGGTTTCAACTTTGCCACAATTTACCACGCGGCACCCGAGGCTAGCGGCTACGGCTCCAGAAATAAAGTCCTTTTCATCACCCCTGTTACGATCTCTGCAACTTGGTGAGGGGCCATGTCGTAACCACGCATAAATGTGTGATCGCAGATGATTGTCGCAAAACGCCAGAATTTGAGATATGCTAAGTTTGGCAGAGATTTTCCGAGCAAGGAGTTTCAAACAATGAGCACTAACGCAGCACTAGCTACTACGATGCAGGATCACTTGACGGACTTGGGTGGAATTGACGCGAGCCGAGTTTTGATAAAGCCGCCACCTGGTCAAGCAACTCTCGCAGACTTGATTTCGGCTAACAACTCGTCGAATCATAGCCTTTATGAACTAATAGATGGAACTTTGGTGGAGAAAGCGATGAGTTACGAGGCGTCAGTCGTTGCGATAGCGATCGGGAGAATTCTTGGGTTTTTTATCTCTCAGTACCGGCTGGGACTTGTTTCCGGGGCGGACGGATTTTTTAAGCTGCAGTCGTCGACTCGTGGGCCAGATGTCGCATTCGTAGCTCGTGATCGATTGCCGGGTGGAGTTTTTCCTACTCAGGTTTATCCCCAAATCACTCCGAATCTCGTTGTCGAAGTGCTGAGCCCGGGCAATACGAAAGCAGAAATGGCTCGCAAGCGACTTGAATATTTCCATGCAGGTGTTCAGGTTGTTTGGATGGTTGATTGCGCAAACCGATCTGTTGCCGTCTTTACGTCCCCAAGCGACGTACAAGTTTTGGGCGAAGAAGAGGTGATCGATGGGGGCGAAGCGGTTCCTGGATTCATAGCGAGAGTGGGGGATTTCTTTACGGACTTAGACATTGGACAGCCAGTTTGATGAGTCCTCGAATTTGGGGCTGATGAAAACTGAGCCGATGATCGAAGCTACGGGTTTCGACCGTGCAACAATTTGCCAGTTAGCACCCGAAGCCAGCATTTACGGTTCAGGAAGCATGTCATTTTCATCACGCCACGCTGAATCCCTTCGAGTTTCGAAGAGTTGGCGTATTTAAGGGATTCAATGAATTCTGTTTAGGATTAAGATAGATACGCGGTTATTTCCGCAGTTGCGGTTTCGGGTGCTTTTGGGGACTGTTGAGCAGTCAATATCTACTTGAGGATACGATGAAGTTCGTCAGTAATAATTTGGTTAGCGCGGTTTGTTTCGGATTTGTTTCGACGTTTATATTCTCGACGACAGCAGTGGATATCCGTGCCGATGATGCAGCCAAAACAGCGTTGGAAATGTTAAAGCTCCCACCTAGACCGCCTCGCCCTGCTCTAGGTCCAAGCCAATTGCCGCTCTCGTTTATTCCCCATGAACGAATCGCGTTCATCGGGAATTCAACCGCTGAGCGAATGAACCTTTTCGGAAACTTCGAAACGCATCTGCTACTTCGCTTCCCGAAGGACGAACTCGTAATTCGGAACTTCGCGCGACCCGCAGATGAAGTCGGCGTGCGACAACGGGCAAGCGACTACACCAAGCTAGACGATCCCATGGCTGCTTTTGGTGCAGACACTTATTTCTGTTTCTTTGGATTCAACGAGTCGTTCGCTGGCCAACTGGGAATCGAAAAGTTCAAATCTGATTACGCGAAGTATCTTGAGGAAATTAAGCAAAAGTACCCACGAGACGATGCTGGCGATCCGCCGCGATTTATTCTGGTTTCCCCAATCGCTTTTGAAACCTCTGGCGATCCGCTTGCACCTGAAGGAACTGTTGAAAACAAAAATCTTCAGCTGTATGCCGAAGCCACAAAAGAACTGGCAAGCGAAAAAGGTCTTGCCTTCATCGATCTGATGCACCCAACCACACAAAAGTTTGCTGAGAATGCGGGAGCCCAGTTCACGATCAACGGATGCCATTTGAACGAAGCTGGTGACAAAGCGGTCGCTGAGATTTTAGAGAAGGCTTTATTTGGCGCGCCCTTGGTTTACGCCTCGGAAGATGTTTACGAAAAACTCCGCAACGCAGTTGTCGACAAATCGTGGGTCCATTTGCAGGACTATCGAATGTTGAACGGTTGGTATGTGTACGGTGGTAGAAGGACTTGGGACACGGAAACTTTCCCTCGCGAGTACGTCAAGATCCGAAAAATGGTAGCGGTTCGCGATAGATATGTTTGGGATCTTGCCGCTGGTAAGTCCGTGAGAGAGAAGCCCGATGATTCTGCGACGGGAGAACTTATCACACCACCAACACGCTTTGGTGAATCGCGTCAGAAGTATAGCGAAAACCAAGAGGGAGGACCGGTCATCTTGCCTCCTGAAAAACTAATTCAGACTTGCACTATGCCGGAAGGCTTCGAGATGAAGTTATTCGCAGATGAAGCCAAATTTCCAGAAATTGCAAAGCCAGTTCAGCTGACTTTCGATGGCAAAGGACGTCTCTGGTTGTCGACAATGCCCAGCTACCCTCAATGGAAGCCAGGTGATGCAAAACCCAGCGACAAGTTGGTAATTTTGGAAGAC
>JANODQ010000579.1:0-8841 GCA_031412775.1 Pirellulaceae bacterium
ACGTTGTCCACGTAGATCAACTGGTATGAAGATCGCATTGTCCCCGAATATGATAGACGATAACTCCAGCCATCGACCCCAGAGTCAGATAAGCTGTGCGTCCATCGGATGCTCGCACATTAATCGCTGGAACGCCTGAAGATTGGCTAGAACCAAGAGAATTCGCGAAGATGCGAGTCTCCTGAATTCCGTGATTACCGTAAACGCCAGTCTTGAGTTCAGTACCGACTTTGATACCAGGAACTAGGTTTGCCCACAAATCTCCACCAACTTGAAAGCCAGTGAGCTGATTAGACGTTTCGGTCTCGCTATCGAAGAATCGTAATCCATTATTAGCTAATGCGTTATTGTTCTCACCGCGAGCACTAAAGGTTAATGTCTCGTCGAGTTGGAAATATCGAATACCGGCTAAAAATGATCCTTGCAAGAAACCCGATGGCTCAACCCAACGACGTCGGAAGTTGACTTCGCCGTTATTGAATGTTGATTGATAATTGAGCGAGTGTGTGAACGATCGATCTGGATCGTCGTAGCCGTCAAATGGGTTTTGACCAAAATTACTGATGTAAGAAAACAAGGTTGGGCTTAGTGCCGGGACACTATTAACGGTCGCCGATTGGTTCCATGTGTTTAATCCAAAGTAACCGACTTCTAAGTTCGACCCAGGACCACATTGGATATTTCCTTGCAATGCAAGACCTGCCTTATAATCATCTAACCCAACATTGTTACTGGTTAGAACGATGTTTCCTGTACCGATGCCCTGGCTGCTAAAGTTGAAGTTACCGATCGAATTATCTCGACGAAAAGCCGTTACATCTGCACTCACATCAAACCATCGCTGAGACGCAACCCCACCTTCTCCGTACGGCGTCATTGCCGAAGCCAGTAAGCCTCTGAGACGGCCTTGGCAACCACCGAACAAATCTCGTAAGTATCGACCGTCGCCAAAGGTACCTCCGTTGCATCCCAACGGACCACAACCGTGCCCCAGTCCGCCGCCAAATCCGCCGCCAAATCCGCATGGACAACCTTCTCCACACTGAGGACCACACGGCATCATGCCCGGTCCGCATTGCATATCGGGTCCGCATTGCATCCCATTGCCGCGAAGTAATCCGAAGCCTCCCATGCTCGCATCGCAACCCGGTACACATCCCTGTTCCGGGACGCCGCAGCTTGGATCGCATCCGCCGCCGTGTCCCGTGCCAGCCATGGAGTAACCAGCAGGAATTACGGCCCCCTGACCGGCGTAAGCGGCATGTTGAATGCCATTCATTTGATAAGCTTCAGTAGGATACATCGCTGCATCCATGGGCATTGCCCCGATGGCTGGGCTATTTTTCTTAGACTCGGCTGCATCCTTCTTGATGCTAGCGAAGCTAGCAGGTTTGAAGGCGTTCCCCCCTTGTGCGAACGCGCCGCCAGCCATCGCTGGTGAAACGCAGGCTGCTACGGCGAGCCCTACAGAAAGGTTTTGAGACCAAAGGTTGAGCAACTTCATGGATTGTTCTCCAGCGGCGAACTGGTAAATCATTCGCCGGCAAAGACGAATAATGTTAGCCACCCCCCAAACTAGGACTTGCTCAATGTCGAGCAAACCTGTGGTGGCCTTACTACGGGTTCTACAAAAACGTCCACGAAACGACGTCTTGTCACCCGTCATAGTCGGATTTATCGGCACTACCCGCAGATAAAGTTCTCTCAAAAGATTCGGATTTATCGATACAGCTTCCGAAAGCTATTTTTTCCTCGAATTTTAAGACCACGTTTTTTGCTTACGAACGCAGTATGACCTAGGCTTTTTTATAGAATCCAAGGTCCGGTCAGCTCGCCGATAGATTGACTAATTCGTTGGATTCGCCTTGCCGCAACGTTACTCCCAACGCCAACGAGCTACTCCCATGGTTGCATCCTCTGAATCGCTTCGATGTTCTTCCGCGACGTTTCAAGTACTAAACCCAGAACACTTTGGAGCGACCCCGTCACAGTACACCATTGCGAGCGACGACCTAGGGTGGATTGACTTTTCCGTTTCCAAGTTGGATCGGCTCGCCAATTCACACGACGCATTCTTTGAATCCATCGCGACTTCTGAGGAGCTTGCCCTAGCGATCGACCAACATGCAATAGACGATGAATGTAGTCTTCTGAACGAGCTAGAGGAGTTGATCGAAGTCCTTCAATCTACACAAGCCACTCAATTCACTACACAATGCAGCAGTGGTTCAGAATCGCCTTCGCATCCGACACATATCCCGTGTAAAACGGGCCAAACTCGCCAAACCTCGCACTAGCTTGGTCAAAACGCATCGTGTAGACGATGTCCTTGAGATACTGCGGGTTCTTAGCCCACAATGTGACACCCCACTCCCAATCATCCAGTCCAACCGAAGCGGTAACTAGTTGTGTGACTCGGCCGCCAAAGGCCATCCCGCTTTGAGCATGCTCAGCCATCATCTCGGTCCGTTGCGAGAAGGGCAACAAAAACCAATTGGCTCCAACGTTGCGTGACTTGTTCATTGGATAGAAGCACATCGCAGGCCAGTGTGGGAACTCGGGAGCCAATCTCTGAGCCAGCATCATCGGCAATCGAGATTCGTAAGCAGCAACTTTCGCCTTGAACGCGGGGGAATCCTCGGTCTCACCCGTTCGGAGCAACTTTTGAGCGTACTGATCCTTCGTCGGCAAATATTCACTGACCTCCGATACGGAAACAAACGAATAAGTCGGCTCGATAGCGACTCCCAATGGACCGCTCATCAGTTTCTGGTGCAAACGGTCGATCTTCAACGGATCGGGGGACATCATCACCAACCCAAAGTCTGCCTTGTGACCACTAACGATAAAGCTCTGAAATCGTTCCGGGCGATCCGACTCGACAGGGTTCAAAGCCGCTTCAAACGCGACAATACCCTCGGAAATCAACGACGAATTTGCAAGCATCGGATTCAAAATCGCTCGATTCCAGCGATAGAAATAATGCCCACAATGCCAACCCTGAATGGGGGCCAAAGAAGCTTCAGGAATATCTGCCAAACGATGCGGAGAACTCATTTTGCACTCGTTTTGACGAGACCATGAAATAAAGTGCGGCTGAGAGGACTCGAACCTCCACACCCTTGCGGGCTCTAGCACCTCAAGCTAGCGCGTCTGCCATTTCGCCACAGCCGCAGCACTCAACTCCGCTTCGCCCTTCGTAAAGCTCTCGAAGCGAAAACAAAGTGTATGAATGAATCGATTCTAGTCAAGTAAGCCTCGGGGAAACCCAGGGCTCGGCGGTTGTACAAGCTACGAAGTTTAGCCGATGGCCGGAAGGCCCGGTTGTTGTGCGGAAACGGGAGCTCTCGCTCGACGGCTAATTGCCGAAAGTGAAACAACCATTAGCCCTGTGGGGAAACCCGGCTAAGGCGATCCGACAATTTGATGACATGTAACTATCGAGCCTGAAACGCAAGCCGAAAATGCAGCGAAAACCGGCTAGCGGCGCCGTTGGGCGTTCCTTCGCAAGCGGATGAATCGTAGTCCGAACATGTTGCGTTGGACTGTTAACGGACCAGACTAACGCCATCAGCTCAGGTTTCACTAGCTCACCCTTCAGCTGCACCCTCAACTATTGCGAAGCAAACTATATCTTGATTTTGCTGGCATTTCCGGCTTGTCCGAACGAGATCATCCGAGCGGCACAGACGTCTTTCATGGCTGTTCGTGCTGGTTTGAGATAGTCGCGAGGATCAAACTTTTCCGGTGATTGCATCAAAACCTTTCGAATTGCTCCGGTGATCGCCATTCGGCAATCGGTATCTACGTTAATCTTACGAACGCCAGACTTGATACCACGTTGGATTTCCTCAACGGGAACACCCCAGGTTTGCTTCATTTGCCCACCGAATTCATTGATGATGTCTTGCAATTCTTGCGGAACGCTGCTGCTACCGTGCATGACAAGGTGCGTATTTGGAAGCATCTTATGAATCGCTTCAATCCGATCCATCGCAAGCACTTCACCGTCAGGCTTTCGGGTAAACTTGTAGGCACCGTGGCTGGTTCCAATCGCAACGGCCAAGGCATCGCATTTAGTTAACTTCACAAACTCGGCAGCTTCCACAGGATCGGTCAGCAACTGATCATGGCTGAGCACACCTTCGGCTCCGTGACCGTCTTCTGCCTCGCCGCCACCGGTTTCCAAGGAGCCTAAGCAACCAAGTTCGCCTTCGACCGAAACGTTGCGTGCGTGTGCCATCTTCACGACTTCCGAAGTCACCTGAACGTTATATTCAAACGAAGCAGGAGTCTTACCATCTTCGCCCAGGGATCCGTCCATCATCACGGAAGTAAAACCGTTATCAATTGCAGACTTGCAAGTAGCAGGCGAGTTGCCGTGGTCTTGGTGCATAACAATTGGAATCTGCGGATAGAGCTCAACGGCAGCCAACATCAAATGGCGAAGGAAGGCGTCTTGCGAATAGGACCGAGCACCGCGGGAAGCCTGAATAATGACCGGCGAATTGGTCTCTTTGGCGGCTTCCATGATCGACTGAATTTGTTCCATGTTGTTGACATTGAACGCGGCCACTCCGTAACCATTTTCTGCTGCGTGATCGAGTACTTTGCGAAGCGGCACAAGAGCCATCAGGAATTCTCCAAGGGAATTTACGACGAAACAAGAACAAGTAGATGAGAACTCCTCACCACCCCAGAAGCCAGGCTTCTAGCGAGCCCAGATTATGGGTAAGTAACCTTAACCCAGCAACCCACCGACCCCGCAAATCTAATCATTTTCCTCTTGTTCAAGCCTGTGAGCAAAATCAGCCAAAGCGTCGTTCCATCCTCTCGGATTTTCCATAGGAGCCACATGCCCGGCATTGCTGATCACCGTAAACGACGATTGAGGTATTCTCTCAGCCATCGACTCCATCATGCCTGCCGAAGTGATACCGTCTTCAGAACCGGCGATCACCAAAACGGGTACATCAATTCGCGTTATTTCATCCATGAAATCGACAAGATCGAACATGGATTGTTGGTATCAACCGACCAAGGAATTCGATGTATCTCGCATCATTTGTTCCAACACGGCAACCACATCGCTTTGTGTGTCTATGGTACGCGCACAAAGTAATTTGGGAATCATCGGTAGAGTTACGCATTCGCTTCCCTCGGCCATCGCACGTTCAATGACCAAACGTCGATTAGCCGTCGCGCTTTCATCGTCGACGCTCGCTTTCGTATTGCTGAGCACCAACCCATAAACCAAATTTCGGTGACGCTTCCAAACCTCCAAAGCAACATATCCGCCCATCGACAATCCACATATGATCCACTTGTCGGGCAATTTGTAGGGCAACTTATCGAGCAATTTGTCCGAGAACTCTTTCAAGGACGTGTAGTCTGGTTTTTTGAGATGCCGTGCAATCTGGTCCGCTAAATCAGCGATCGTGTTCCACTGAAATCCCCCAAAATCTGGTCGGACGATCACGTATTTGTCGCGAAAGTACTTTTCCTGGGCATCCCACATCCGACTATCGAGGGGATAACCATGAAGAAAAAGTAAGCCGAATTTTGTAGGCCGCATCCAGATTCTCTTCGTTCTCTTCAGGCAAAGACACGATTTTCTTAACGACACTTACAAAAAAAGTCAAGCTCTTTTCGGGCCTGACTTCTCGTGTTTTGCCTAGCCTACGAACAAACTACACCTGGAAAGAGCTACCGCAACCACAGCTTTTTACCGCGTTCGGGTTTTCAAAGGTAAAGCCTCGCTTGTCAAAGCTCTCATGCCAATCGACTTGAGTTCCGTCAAGCAAGATTGAGCTCTTTTTATCAACGACCAGCGACACACCGTGTTGCTCATATCGGCTGTCTTTGGTTGCGTCAAAACTATCGTCGAAAGTAATTTCGTAGCTAAATCCGCTGCAACCGCCAGCAGAAATGCCGATTCTTAGGAACGCATCATTGGACAAACTATTTTCATGCTTGAACTTCAATACTTGCTCAGCAGCTTTTTCGGTCAGTACTAACGCCATCGTAAATATCCCAAGAGTGTGATTTAGAAACGGATTTGAAAGAAACGTCACTGATGAAATTGTATGCTCGATAGGCCTGTCACGGCAACCCAAAATTGACCGCAGAAACACTCGATTAGGCGTTTTGGAGGCTGTTTGGTGTCGAAAATGCACGTCATTACTTTGGAGGTCTGTGACTTGTCACCGCTTTTGGGGGAGCGATGTTATGAAAAGGAAGAGCCTCGCGTGACAACTAAATTGTTAGGTTGGCGAGGACTTTCTAGATAGACAGCCGATAGATAAGTCTTAAAGCTCCGCCAAGCCGGAGCACTCCAAAGGTATGCGTTGCACTCTGTTGTTTCCCGAGTCCAAAATATGAATCCGTCCAAGGCTGTCCTGAGCAAGCGTCCAGGGTTGGTCTAACTGCCCAGGTTTTCGACCAGGTTCCCCCCAGCGCCCTATCGGCTTCCCGTGCAAGTCAAGCTTTTGGATGCGATGATTTCCAAACTCAGCCACGTAAAGAAAATCGTCGACTCCGAGCTGGATTCCGTACGGGTAACGGAACTCGCCAGGATTACTCCCTTGCTGGCCGATTATTCGGACCAACTCCGGTTGTTCCTTTTCAAAGCGAACGACTTGGATTCGATGGTTGCAAGCGTCGCTGATCCAAAGGTTATCTTCGGAATCCATTACCATCGATTGAGGACGACTGAATTGAAGCGGCCCATTGCCGGTCTCTCCAAATCGACAGATGAACTCGCCGTTCGACGAGTATTTTTGGACTCGATCAAACTCCCCATATTCCGAAATAAAATAGTTACCCTGGCGGTCCTGAAGAACATCGGTGACAAAAGCGAATTGCCCAACATTGGGTCCGTTAGTGCCACCGATCGTTTTCTCAGGAACGGGCGTCCCATCCAACTTGTAAAACAAGATTTGGAAATAATGTGTATCAGCGACCATCAACAAGTTATCGCGATTGATACCAAGCCCAGTTGGCTTTCCGTTCGTGATTGCAGGCGTGTTCCATTTTCTCAAAAAATTTCCGTTCGCATCGAACACTTGTATTCGTCCGGTTTTATCAACGATGTACAGTTGATTTTCCGAGTCGATCACCATCGCGCGCGGCTTTTGAAAGCGACCATTAGCTAAACCCAGCCGCCCCCAAACGAGTACATCGACCCCCGATACTTGACTGGAAATCGCCCCCCCTTCTTGCAATTTACCCGAATAATTCGGTGCACTGCCACATCCCGCGACAGTCATTGTTTCGAAACATGCGGTCAACGTGGCTGCAATTCCAAATCCCATCCATTCTCGACGGCTTAAATCTGTTTGAGTTGGCTCCTCCCTTAAACGCATATTGAATGATCCATCATGATTTGTGTGCCTTACCAGGTGCCGTTTCGGATGCCAAGTTGTGGAAAGGCTATATGTTAAGTTATACTCACGAGCGGTGGCTTGGCTTAAATGATTTTTTCAAGTGACCGAGCTCGGACTTCCCATCGCCAATCATCCAACGTCACTCAATTGATGACTAAAATACTCGACTGGAGAAAAACCGAAGATCCACGAGATGTAATTCACACGGCTGTTCAAGCCTTGGCGGAAGGTCATCTTGTTGCCTTCCCCAACGACGGCCACTACATGGTTGCCGCAAGCGGGCTACGTCCGCACTCGATTGAAAAGATGAGCCGCTTGCTGGGCCCGGATCGACAATCACGTGAACCGCGAGCCTCCTTGATGATGAGGTCGGTTGGCGAGCTCATGGACTATTCTCCTTCGGCCTCCGAGGTCGCAATACGTATTGCACAACGATGCTGGCCAGGACCAGTCGATCTTGTATTCCAAGACAGCGATTCGGGCAGCTTAATGGGTTTGCTTCCGCAAGCGACTCGTGATTTAGTGATTGCCGAAGACGGCTGGTTCGGCGTTTCCAATCCAAGGCATGAAGCCTTTTCGCAAGTCGCCAGACTCACCGCAGGTCCACTCGTTCTTATGCCCGCATGGCGCTCCTCCAGCTCTATGATTGCACCTATTTCTACAGTTACTCAGCCATTTACTGATTCACCAGAGCCCGTGAGTAACATAACCCGCAACGATAAGCGGCAACTTGGAAACTCTGCGCTATTCGACAATTCCATGCTTGTAAGCGAGCCGTCGCAAGTCTCTGAAGACGTCGCCTTCGTGATCGATTCCGGTACGATTGACCGAGTGGGTGTGACGACTGTTGTTCGAGTCGAGGGGAATCACTGCGAAATTATTCGGGAGGGGTTGATGACTGCCGAAAATCTTTCTTCGTCTACTTCGTTCACGATTCTTTTTGTGTGTACTGGAAACACGTGCCGCTCGCCAATGGCAGAATCATTGCTCAAGGAGAAGCTCAAGTCGCATGTCGAATCGATGACTTTTCGAGTCGTTTCCGCAGGCGTCGCAGCTCAACCCGGGGGCCCTGCTTCTGAGGGAGCACTTGTGGCGATGAAGGAACGAGGTCTAAGTCTTGACGAACATCAGTCACGGTCGATTTCGCAAAGCCTACTCGAGCGTTCCGATCTCATCCTCACGATGACATCCAATCATCGACAAGCAATCTTGAGCAGATGGCCACACGTCAGTTCAAAGGTTTTTTGCCTCGCTCCGGCTGGCAGCGATGTCAGCGACCCCTACGGCGGACCAATTGAAGCGTATAGAAAATGTGCTGATCGAATTGATCAATGTCTGGATGAGTGGGTCGAGAAGCTTGATACAAAGTCATTTCCAACCTGGATTAAAAACGTCTGAGAGAGAACCATGCGACTAGCACTCGGAAGCGATCATCGCGGCTACCAAATCAAAAGCA
>JANODQ010000580.1:0-2471 GCA_031412775.1 Pirellulaceae bacterium
CCAATAAGCCTTTCTATCTTCAGCTCTCCTGGAATGCGCTCCATGCATCTGAGAACGCGATGAAAGCGACCCTCGCCAAGTATCAGAAACTCAACAATCCAAAACAGATTTCAACTGCCGCGATTACAGAGGATCTTGATTCGGGCGTTGGTAAGGTCATGCAGGCTGTCGAGCGATTGGGGCTAAGCGAAAATACATATGTCGTATACATGTCTGATAACGGCGGTGGAGGAGGTCGACGGGGCGGTTTGAATGGAGGTAAAGGTTCGGTTTGGGAAGGCGGTATAAGGATTCCTTTGATTATTCGCGGTCCGGGCGTGGCAGCGAACTCTTGGTGCCATACACCGGTCGTTGGATATGATCTGCTACCAACTTTCTGCGAGTTGGCAGGCGTACCGAAAAGCTCGATGCCAAAATCTATCGAAGGAGGAAGTATTTGTAGTTTGCTTCACGAACAAGGCAAGGGAACAGTCAAAAGAGCCCGCGAAGAACTTGTCTTTCATTTTCCTCATTACCAGTCAGAAGACGGACCATCTTCGTCAATTCGCCTTAGCGATATGAAGTTGATTTACTTCTACGAAACTGATCGTGTCGCGCTATTTGATCTCTCGAAGGACATCGGCGAGCGAAACGATGTGTCTTCCCAGAGTCCCAAAGAAGTCAAGTTGCTTCGTGATAAACTGAAAGCATATCTCGCCGATGTTGATGCACAGTTTCCAACACTCAATCCTCAGTTCGATCCGTCAAAACCCATTGCACCGCGAAAAGAACCACCCGGTCGCGGTGGCAGAAAAGGAATGGAAAAGAAATCATGAAGCTTCAAATCCAATGGTTAGCCGTCAACGCTTTGGTGTTCGTACTCGCGTTTTCCGCAAGAGCGCACGAAGGCCATGATCACTCGGCAACCGTGCATTCGACGCAGGAAAATTCAAAGCAGGGAAATTCAATGCAGGGACGTTCGACGCGAACCTGGACATTCACCGACATGAGTGCTCCCGTTAACGGAGCGTTTGTTTCGTCGGTCGATGGGAAAGTACAAGTTCGCCGCGAGGATGGTATCGTAGTTCCAATCGATATGGCGAAACTTGTCGAAACAGACCAACAATGGATCGATCAAAAAGTCAAAAGGATTCGAGAATTGAACGACAAAAAAATCAGTTCCATTCGCCTGATACAAACCGCTGCACCGAAGTTGCTTAATCGACCTGGAATCGCAGCGACTTTCGAACCCTTTGCAAAACTGAATGCGATCAAATATCGGCAAGATATCGATTTCTTCTATGTTGAGTCGAATGGGATTCCTGACCACAGGATGATGGTTGGTATTACGGCTTGGCAACAGCAAGTTCCAATCCCACAGTCCTACTTCGGCGAAAATTCTTGGCGTATTCCGCTATTTCCGACCGTTGCGAAGAATCCGATGTCGGCAAAGTCGAACTTCTTTCGAGGGGCGATTGCGCTCGCAGCCAATGGTGTTCCAATTTTTAATCCCATTAAGAATGACGGGAGAACGGACACGCTTCTCGCAGGAGAACTCGATGAATTCGGAGGGCATTGCGGCCGCGGCGATGATTATCACTATCACATTGCACCAACGCATCTCCAAGACGCGGTGGGAGCCGGTACGCCGATCGCTTATGCGTTAGATGGTTACCCAATTTATGGATACACCGAACCGGACGGGAAAGCGGTAAAAGCGTTGGATGCATTCAACGGTCATGAGACGCCTGAACTTGGATACCATTACCACGCGACCAAGACCTACCCCTATCTCAACGGAGGTTTTCATGGTGAAGTCGTCGAGCGAGGCGGACAGGTCGATCCGCAACCAAGAGCAAGCTCGGTTCGCCAAGCCTTGCCACCACTTCGAGGTGCTAAGATCGTTGGCTTCGAGCAGCCACAGCCTGATAGTTACAAGTTGACTTATGACATGCAAGGCAAAAAGGGGACCGTGAGCTACACATTGGCGAAAGACGGTTCGGCTGAATTTACCTACGTGGAGCCCAACGGAAAATCTCGGACTGAAAACTACGCTGCGAATCGCCGTGGTGGTGGAGGAGGTCCAGGTCCAGGTGCTGGCGGAATGAATGGCGGTAATGATCGTCCGCCGCCGCCACCGCCACGAAACGACCAACGTCCTCCTCAGCGTGACAGACAATCGTCCGCAATCAATCCAATGAAAGAGAGTTCGCCCGAGCCAACGAGCAGCAATCAATCAAAAGGGCTTATAGTATCAAGCCCAGCCTTTGAAGCGAACGGATTGATACCGGTTGACTACACATGCGATGGCTCCAGCGTGTCACCACCAATCGAGTGGAAGGGTGCACCCGAAGGAACTAAATCATTTGCCGTAAGCCTTTGGCATAACGCCCCCGATCAAGTGAAGTCATACTGGTTGGTATACAACATTCCGCGAGAAGTAAGTCAGCTCAAGCGGAACGACAAATCGACTGGAGTTATTGGAATCAACG
>JANODQ010000581.1:0-2333 GCA_031412775.1 Pirellulaceae bacterium
CCCAAGCCATCGGCGACGATTATCAAGTTGAATTTGTGACGGGTTTAAAATGGATTGAAGGGAAACTGATTCTTTGATTTTACAAACCATCGACAATTCCTGAATCTTTCCTCGACGCGCTATTGTAGTCGAAAGTTTTTGATTGACGCGAAACTCATTGACTCGTTCACGCCAATTTGCGACCGGGATTCGGTAGCCACCCAGAGCAATCAGTTCGTCATCTACTTGCAATCCGGCTTCCCATGCCGCGCCACCGCGAATGACTTTGGTAAGAATCCATCGGCCATCGCGAGCGGTAAGATCGAATCCTAAGTCAATTTCCTGGGTTAAAGGAGCCCGTAAAGGCTGAGACGGAGTCCAAGCACCGAATGGTTGCGAATTTCCGTCGACATTGGCCTCTGAGAGACGCCGTATCGTTAAGCCTAACCGGTCGAGAGCTGGTTCGTAATCTATTTTTTGGGGAGTATAAACGTGTTCTTGAAACCAATCGTGAAGCGATTCGCCGATGAGATCCGATGCGATTCTTTCAAAGTCGGCCAGTTCATATCCGGACTTCTCATGCTCTCGCCAGAGTCTTCGCATGACGTTATCAAGTGATTGTCGGTTGTCTGTGCGGCCTCGAAGCAATTGATCAAGGACGAATGCAACTGCGGCCCCTTTGGTATAGTAGCTGACCCGGGCGTTGGGTGTGTTCTCGTCTGGGCGATAGTGCTTAATCCAGGTGTCGTAGCTAGAGTCTTTCAAAGACTGAATCAACTGGCCAGGTGCATCTTCCACGACACGAATCGTCTTTGCAAGTTGTTCGAGGTACTCCAATTCGGAAATCAAGCCAGCATGGATAAGTATCAAGTCGTCGTAGTAGCTGGTTACTCCTTCCGCGATCCAAAGTTCATTCATGTATTGCTCGTGATGGTAGTCGTATTTCGCCAAGGACTTCGGTCGAAGTCGCCTCACGTTCCATGTGTGAAAGAATTCATGACTTGCTAGGCCCAGCCATTCCATGTAGGTATCGCGTTGCTTCATTGCGTTTCGCTTGGCCATCAGAACTGTGCAGTCATCGTGTTCTAGACCACCATAGGCATCGACAGCAATATTCATAAACCAATACTGCTTGTAAGGGATATCGCCCCAGAATCGGTGCTCCTGTGCAACGATTTGTTCTAGATCTTTTACTGCTTGGTCTGTGTCCCATACTCCAGCAGTTCCATAGCTTGCGAGGAAGTGAGGATAGCCATTGACTTCGAATGATCGAATGACAAGATCTCCCATTAATATGGGGCTGTCGACTAATTCATCGAATGATTTTGCGTACCGTTCAAAGCACTTAGTAATCGGAAGTGTCTCATCGAAGTTTCCTTCGCTATCTAGATGCGATGGTATCGCATTAACCTGGGTTTGAGATTTGCCCCATGTATCAGTTGCGAGGCTACATGCAATCGCGGGCCACGAATCGGGAGGCGTAATGTGGAGCCGATGAGGTCGGACCCGATTGTCATCGATCGTGATAAACGTCGCCGCGCCGGTGAGAAAGCCATAATCGTTTTCAATCCAATTGGTTCGGACGCTTTGTTCGCGGCAGTAAAGTTGGTATCGAAGAGTGATTGATTTGCAACCGTGGGGCGTAACGGTCCACTGATTCTTGCTTGTTTTGATGAGACTCAGCTTCTGATTGGTTTCCGTGTCGGTGGCCTCAATTCGCTCGACCTGGCGTGCATATTCACGAACCAAATAGCTTCCGGGGGTCCAAACCGGCATCATTAGTTTTACGGTTGGGCTGTCTTGTGTCGTCGCGATGGTTGGAATAACGGCTTCTATGTCGACCAGATGGCTTCGGAGATTTTCAAAGCTAAGGCGGTAATAGATCGGCTCTTGACTCGGGTTTTCCATGGATTTTTGCTTCAATTTGTTCCAGAGATGCTTGCACCGGAAGGTCGAAATATACTCCAGATGCTTCGAGAGCTTGCTTACAGGTTGTCATATTAGCGGTACTATATGGCAGCCGTATACTCAGGGTTCGAAGGCTTGCGGTTCCATGCTTTTGGATTTTTCCTTTTCCCAATAAGTCTTTTTGGCGTGTCGCAGTATCACCTAAGAAAACAGTTTGCAGCATTGTGGGTCACCCGCAATTGGATTGGCATCCTCGTATTCTGGATTCTTACAGCCGTTGCTCTGAGGTGGGTAGCGCCTACATTAGAGTTTGTGAGTCAGGATGGCGATCTGCAGTTTTTGCCATCGAGTCTTCCGAGTCGAGTCGGACAGCGGTTGCTGGAGGATTCTTTCCCCGGGCAGCAATCCAAGAGTCGCATGGTGTTGATCGTCGCTCGTGAAAACAC
>JANODQ010000582.1:0-9887 GCA_031412775.1 Pirellulaceae bacterium
CACGAAAGCAAACTTTGGCTACCCATATTCGACAATACGCAAGATATCCCGGCCCTTCGCGAAGAAGTCGAAGCCTATTGGTTGAAAAATCCTTCCACCCGATTTTGGGGGTACCTAATACGACAACATGGGATGTATTGCTGGGGATCTGACCTTTCTCAAGCGATTCGCCATATGGAAGTGCTTGAGTTTTTATTAGAATGTTTAGGTAGAAGGATGAGCGTCTTGTAGTTTCGGTAATCCAAATTTAACGGACACCTACCATGGAAGTTCAAGATGAGTACGTGGAAATAGCAGGCCAACAGCCTTCGCGAGGCCACACCCCTATCGGTGCCGTCTTTCTGTTAGGAACAGTGCTAATCTCCGGTACCTTCGTGGTTTTTGGAAGAGGAATGCTGCAGAGCCATTTTCTTACACAAGAATTGGAACAATCCAAAAAAACCGTAGTCGTTGACTACGATGGCAATGTAATCACTGAGCCAAGTTTTGAAGCGAGCTCCTTTAGTAATAGATAAGAATAAGTAATAGGTAAGAATCCGCAGCTTCAATGCAGGATCTCAATAAGTAAGCCTTTAATCAGATTAGTGGAATGTAATGCGTGTTGGTGAAGTCGTAAAACTAGCGTACGATCGAAATTATGGATTTATCCGCGCGGATAATTTTCGTGATGATATTTTTTTCCACTTTTCGACAGTCGTTGGTTCCAATCCCGAACGATGGTTCCTCGGCCAAGAAGTCGAGTTCGATTTGAACGAGGTACGCCGATTGGAACTCGGTGAACTAAAGGCGGAAAAAGTACAAGTCGCATCTCGCCCATTGTCGCACAAACTGGATGAGACTCAGCAAGTTGGTATGACCCCCGTACACCATCCCCGCGCAAAACGTCGCAAACCTCTGTGGCGTGAAAAATCAGCAACTGGCGATCAAGCCCCGACTTCACCCGATGACTCGGACTTGAACGCAAAACCTAGCGAAGCGAACTAAGCGAGAAGTTATTTTCTTAATTCGCTGAGGATTGATCAGGCAAGTATCGATTGGTTGTTTAGATGCTCGACTCTTCTTCACCGTCGGTAAGGTTCTCCTTAAAGCGATAGCCAACTCCGCGAACAGTTTCGATCACATCAGCTTTGCCTTCCATCTTGCGCCGAAGAGCACGAATATGGACATCGATCGTTCGCTCCAAGACCAGAGTGTCTTCGCCTAAAGCCGCATCGATTAACTCAGATCGTTCAAAAGCACGTCCCGGTTGTCGAATCAATGTATCGAGCAGACGAAACTCGCTCTTGGTTAGGTCCATCAATTCACCGTGAATCATGACTCGATGACGCATCCGATCGACAACGACTCCCAATCGCGAAACCAGATCGAGTTGTGGATCTGGAACGGATGATTTGCGTCGCTGCAGAGCTTTGATACGCTCTAGTAGAACGCGAATGCTAAAGGGCTTTACAACGTAGTCATCTGCACCGACGGAAAAGCCAATCAGTTGATCGGACTCTTCGCTCTTGGCCGTCAGCATCAGTATCAGTACATTCTTCGTATCAGGGTTTGCTCGCAACCTTTTACAAACCTCAATACCATCGATTACTGGAAGCATGACATCCAAGAGAATGATGTCTGGTTGCTTGACTTGAGCTTGATTCAATCCATCGCGGCCGTCATGTGCCCTGGAGACATCATAACCAGCCTTTTGCATGTTGTATTCGAGGATCTCTGACAGGGAACGGTCGTCCTCGATGATTAGAACTTTAGTCTTTGCCATTCGTAGATCGATCTTCTAAGGTTCTTCTGTGCCTGACAATGATCCCGCTGATCATGTACACGACTTCTTCTGCAATATTGGTTGCGTGGTCAGCAATCTGTTCAATGTGTCGCGATGCGGAGAAGCAGTGGAGAGCGGTCGAAATGCTCTCTGGATGACGCTTCATGATCTCGACGAGCTGATCGATGACCTTCACGTTCATCGCATCTACTCTGTCATCAGCGCTGATGACTTGGTAAGCGTGGTCCATATCTTGATTAACAAACGCATCCAAACTTTGCCGCACCATCGACGCAGCCATCCCTGCCATCTGATGTAGCTCGACCGGAATATGAAAATCGGGAAATGGGCTCACACTGTGTGCTCGCTGAGCAATGTTGCAAGCGAGATCCGCCATCCGCTCCAGATCGTTATTGATCTTCATCATGGTGGTCACTCGACGCAAATCAGCAGCCACCGGTTGGTGTAGAGCGAGCATCTTTAGGCACTCCTCTTCAATCCGAACCTCACTTTGATCAATATCTTCATCACGCTCTATCATTTCCAACGCTAATGCATCATTGCGTTCAACCAAGGCTTTGACGGCCAAACCAATCATCTCCTCAACCTGGCCCGAGAGCCGCAGAAGTGAGTGAAAAGCTTCGCCAAGGTCCTGGCTTAAATGACGCGACATAAATGCTCCGAGTGTGCAAAAGGGTTCTTCGATCGACAAAAAATGGGCAACGTTAAGCCAAAAACGAGGCTCTTCCGCCGCTACAACTCATTTTGCGCGATCGCCCTTTCGATTCCAAGAAGCAAATCTTAGCCATCTTCAATGAAGAAACCATGAAGAACGAGTGAAGACTAGGTGTGATTTCCTACGACCACCCCTGCAATCACATTGCAATCACCCTGCGATAGAAGCGTTTCTTAAGCTCGCAGACGAAGCTTTGCACGAGCTTGAGATACCGCTCGATCTTTCAGAGCAAAGGTCTCAGGCGAAGACGAGACCATTGCCAGAGCCTTTTCAAGGTCGGATGAAGCTTGTGCTTTATCAATCGATTCTGGCTTTAACATACGGTCGGTGAGAACATAGACAGCTTCTCGTCGAACTTGCACAAACCCGCCGTCGACATAGTGAGAAGTCTCCGACGATCCCTGCTTGACCTTCATAATCCCGAAGCCCAACCGACCTACCATCGGCGCGCGGCCAGGGAGGATCCCAATTTCACCGTCGTACAATGGCACTGTGAGCGAATCTGCCTGGACATCTAGCTCAGTCTTCTCAGGAGTTACAACAACACAGCGAATAGTGGCCATAGTAAAAATCAAACAATCAAAAACAAATTAGTGAAACAGTGCGGCAAAAGCCTTCGGTTGGGCGAATCAAAACCGGAGGCTGACGCCAGAGCCGGGTCTTACTCTACTTCTTTGTGGCCTTGGCTGCTTGTGCGATCGCTTGGGCTTCCGCTTGTTCGATCGTTCCGACATACATGAAGGCCGACTCAGGCAAATGGTCCCACTTACCATCGCAAAGCTCTTCAAAGCTGCGAATAGTATCGGCCATTGAAGTAATTTCACCCTTCTTGCCGGTGAAAACTTCAGCGACCAAGAACGGTTGTGAAAGGAATCGTTCGATTCGTCGAGCTCGGTGTACGATCAACTTGTCGGACTCGCTCAACTCGTCAACACCCAAGATCGCGATGATGTCTTGAAGTTCTCGGTATCGCTGAAGAGTCTTTTGAACACGTCGAGCGATCGCGTAATGTCGCTCGCCCACGATGGCTGGATCCAAGATCCGAGAGTTCGATGCAAGCGGGTCAATCGCAGGGTAGATACCCTTTTCCGAGATCGATCGCTCCAAGTAAATGAACGCGTCCAACTGACCGAACGCGGTGGCTGGAGCAGGGTCGGTCGGATCGTCAGCTGGAACGTAAACAGCTTGTACCGATGTGATCGCACCTTTCTTTGTCGAAGTGATTCGCTCTTGAAGAGCACCCATTTCCGTCGCAAGAGTCGGTTGATATCCCACAGCAGAAGGCATACGACCGAGGAGTGCAGATACTTCAGAACCAGCTTGGGAGAATCGGAAAATGTTATCTACGAACAGAAGCGTATCTTTTCCGGTACTGTCACGGAAATACTCAGCCATCGTCAAAGCCGAAAGAGCAACTCGAAGACGCGACCCTGGTGGCTCGTTCATTTGACCGAACACCATGCACGTTTGCTCAATAACCTTGCGACCTGTTTGACCGATTTCGGCTTCTTGCATTTCAAGCCACAAGTCGGTTCCTTCTCGAGTTCGCTCGCCCACACCGGCGAAAACCGAGAAACCACCGTGGGTGCTAGCGACCCGAGCGATCAACTCTTGAAGAATAACGGTTTTCCCAAGTCCTGCGCCGCCGAAGAGACCGGCTTTACCGCCCCGAACGAACGGTGTGAGCAAGTCGATAACTTTGATACCGGTTTCGAAAACCTCAGTGTTCGTCGATAACTCGGAAACCTTAGGAGCTTGCCGGTGAATTGGCCAGTATTCGTCAGCGTGAACTTCGCCTCGCTGATCGATAGGTTGACCGAGAACATTGAAGACGCGTCCCAAAGTTCCTTGTCCAACTGGAACCGAGATGGCTTTTCCAGTGTCAATTACTTCTTGGCCTCGCATCAAACCGTCGGTGCTTCCAAGAGCGACGCAACGAACGCGTCCGCCGCCAAGGTGTGTTTGCACTTCACCGGTTAGGTTCAGCGTGAAGCCCTTGTTCTGGCTGTTGAGAGTGACCGCGTTGTAGATTGGCGGAATGCTGTCTTCAGGAAATTCGACGTCGAAAGTGGATCCGATAACTTGGGTGACGCGACCTGTTTTGTTTGCTGTTGAATTCATTTGCGATCGTCAGATTGGAAAGAATGAGTTGAATATAAAAGCTTGATCGTTTGTTAAAAGCGGTCGTATAGCCACGCGTTATCCGAGTGCTTCCACGCCACCGATGATTTCCATAATTTCTTGAGTGATTTTCGATTGTCTCGCACGATTGAAAGTTCGCGAGAGTTGCTTGATGATGTCACCAGCGTTTTCGGTAGCACTCTTCATCGCGATCATTCTTGCGATTTGTTCGCTAACAGCCGCGTCGAGGAAGCACTTGAAAACGCGAGCTCGAAATGCTGCCGGCACGACTTCTTCAAGGATGCTCTCAGCCGATGGCAAGAACTCGTAATCGTCCTTTAGCTTGGAAGCTCCAGGAGCCACATCGGATACAGCACTCGCTTTTGTTTTCTTCGAATCGATTGCCAAATTTGAAATCGGCAGAAGTGTTTCGACAACTGCGACTTGTCTCGAGACAGTCAAAAACTTGGTGTAAACGACGTCCACGCGATCAATTTTTCCAGTGATGAATCGTTCCATCAAATCGTCGGCAATCTTGGCGACTTCATCGAAGGCAGGTGCGTCGTCAAACTGAGTGAATGTCTTCTCAAGTGGAATGCCGCGGAACTTGAGAGCAGATATGCCCCGCTTTCCGCTAACACTCATCGGTGAGCTACCAATCGTTTCCGCGATCTCATTACGACGTTGAAGAGCCAGTCGCAAAACCGACCCGTTATATCCCCCGCAAAGACCGCGATTGCTAGTAAGCAAAAGCATCTCAGCAGCTTTCACAGTCTCACGAGATTGCAAAAGCGGATGCGAGACCTCAGTCCCTGATTTTGCAAGGTCTTGAACAATCGCAGTGATTAAATTGGTGTAGTCACTCGCAGCCGATGCACGGTCCATCGCCTTCTTAAAGCGAGCGGTCGCGATCAACTCCATCGTTCGCGTGATCTTGCGAATGTTTTTGATGGACTTGCGGCGTTTATCGAGTAATCGAATATTGGCCATGGGTTGAACCTACTTCTTGAATCCAGCCTTAAAAGCCAAAATAGTCGTTTTGATTGCTTCTTCCACTTCGGAAGTGAGATCTCCAACTTGTGTAATCTTGTCAGCAAGACCCGGAGCGCGGTCCTTGAGGTGATTTTGCAAACCGGCCTCAAAGTCACGTACCTTGTCCACAGGAATATCATCCAGGTATCCGCGTGTTGCGGCGTACAGGCTGACGATCTGCTCGGCTGCCGACATCGGTTGGTATTGCTGTTGCTTGAGCAATTCCACCATTCGATAACCACGATCGAGTTTCGATTGGGTTGCTGGATCTAGCTCTGTACCGAGCTGAGCAAACGCTTCCAATTCGCGGAACGAAGCCAAGTCCAAACGCAAACCACCGGCGACCTTCTTCATCGCTTTGATCTGTGCTGCACCACCGACGCGAGAAACCGAAATACCAACGTTCATCGCAGGACGAATCCCGGCGAAGAACAAGTCTGGCTGCAAGTAAATCTGACCATCGGTGATCGAAATCACGTTGGTTGGAATGTAAGCAGAAACTTCACCTTCGAGCGTCTCGATGATTGGAAGGCTTGTTAGCGATCCGCTCCCGAGTGCTTTTGAAAGTTTAGCCGATCGCTCGAGGAGTCGACTGTGGCAATAGAAAACGTCTCCAGGGAAAGCTTCACGTCCTGGTGGGCGTCGCATAAGGAGACTTAGTTGACGATACGCGACTGCTTGCTTACTCAAATCGTCATAAACAATCAAAGCGTGTCCGCCGTTGAACATATAGTGCTCAGCCATCGCGGTTCCAGCATAAGGAGCGATGTACTGTAGCGGAGCCGGAGCCGAAGCACCTGCTACGATAACCGTCGTGTAATCGAGTGCACCATGCTTGCGAAGAGCATCGATAACCAACGCCACCGACGAATCCTTTTGACCGATCGCAACGTAGAAGCACTTCACGCCAGTGTTCTTTTGGTTGATGATCGCATCGAGAGCGACTGCGGTCTTGCCAGTCTTTCGGTCACCAATAATCAGCTCTCGCTGTCCGCGACCGATTGGCGTCATTGCATCAACCGCTTTGATTCCCGTTTGCATTGGCTCATGAACTGGGTGACGCTCGGCAACACCGGTTGCAATGATTTCAACAGGCCGAGTTTCAGTGGTGTTGACTGGGCCTTTTCCATCTAGGGGATTGCCGAGTGGGTCGAGAACTCGACCAAGCACTGCGTCACCCACTGGAACCGACAAAAGCTTCCCAAGCGATTTAACTTCATCGCCTTCTTTGATCGTCAGATAGTCGCCGAGAATAATAACCCCAACGGAGTTTTCTTCGAGGTTGAACGCCAGCCCAGTTACTCCCGAGGGGAACTCGACCATCTCACCAGCCATGATGTTCGAAAGCCCGTAGACTCGAGCGATACCGTCTCCGACTTCGAGAACAGTTCCTACTTCGCGGACATCGACTGTGCTTCCGAATTGCTGAATTTCAGCTTGGATGACCGATGCAATTTCGTCTGAGTTAAATTTCATAATGAGGATGCGTGGCTTTAGGCAATGCCGCCTGTTAAAAGTGAACTGTAAAAAATGAGTTGGCGATGCTTATCGGGGCATCTAAAATCTGGTTTACTAAAAGTCTGTTTTCTTTACTTAGGAAGCAAGGCTTCCCAAACGATCACGAATGGCTTGCTCGGCCTTTGCAACCGTCGCATTTCGCAAGTTCTTCAGTTGCCCATCGACGCTTCCATCGTAGACCACGTCACCAACACGAATCACCAATCCACCCAAGATGGACGAATCGACCTTGTTGGAAACCGATACGGGTGCATTGAACTTCAGCGAGAGTGAAGTTCGAATAGTCTCCATCGCGACGGCTTCTAGCGGCTCGGCAGTCGTCAGTAAAATCTGTAGTCGACCCGTAGCAGCATCTCGCATGACTCCGACCGACTTTTCAATCGATCGCAGCATTCCAAGTCGACGACGTCGAGCAACGACTTTCAAAAAGTTCATCAAAGTCGGTGAAACTCTCGCTCCGAAAATTCGGTCGAGCATGGCAACCTTCGACTCTACATCGATGCGTGGGTTTGAAAAAATCGCATCCAAGCCTGGTTGCTGATTTAAAACATCAGCTACGACCGTTCGCAATTCATCGACCACTTGATCGATCGTTCCAACGTTGCCTGCAGCAGCCAATAATGCCTTGGCATAGACTTGCCCGACATGCAGCGACTCGTCGTCGAAGACCGTATCAATTTTGATCATTTCAGCCGTCATAATTTAGTTCCGGTTGGGAAGCTTGTTAAGAGCTTCATTGATCAGGTATTGATGATCGGTTCCGTTCAACTCTCGGCCCACAACGCGCCGGGCGA
Source organism: Pirellulaceae bacterium (assembly GCA_031412775.1). Lineage (GTDB taxonomy): Bacteria > Planctomycetota > Planctomycetia > Pirellulales > Pirellulaceae > JAIYDQ01. The sequence goes on from JANODQ010000582.1 coordinate 7,964, forward strand.
GCGAGAAAGCAAGATCGGTACTCTTCCCAGCCAAATCAGACAATGCAGCCTGCTTAGCCGATTCAATATCCGACAAAGCACGATCTCGTTGACGCGATGCTTCTTCTTGAGCTGCAGCCAATATTCGTTGACCGGCGGCTTCTGAATCCTTGCGAGCTTGCGTTAGCAAGTCCTGAGCTTGAGTCGTTGCCGAAGCAAGCTTAGCTTCATATTCCTTCAGCTTTGCTGCACCATCTTCAGCAGCTTTCTTCGCCTCCGCAATCTGATTTGCAATTGTTGTCTCGCGTTTGGTAAGCCCTTCAGCGATTGGCTTCCAAGCAACCGCATATAGAACAGCCAGCAAAAGCCCGAACACAATCAGTGAGAAGAGAGCTCCGTCGGAACGGAACTCCATCGGGTTGCCTTGCATCGGACCCGCATGATCGTGCGTTGGATCGTGATGACCCGCCGCCCCATGCGAGTCCCCGTGTGCTTCGTCTGCTGCGTTTGCAACAACCGCGGCCGCGTCCGTTTTGGCATCTTCTGAGCGAGCAAAACTCGCGCAGGAGATTCCAATCAAAGCGACCGAAAGCAGCCAAGCAGAAACAGATTTTGTTCTGCTAAAACCTAATAATGTCCCTAGAGCCATGACAATTGTTCTTCAAAGATTGGACGATTGCGAACATTCAGTAAAACAATAAACAGAACTAAGTGAGCAACAGGCGACGAAGCTTGTCGACACGAACAAATTCTGTTCGCGAGCCGAAGACGTACAACGGCTTAAGCAAACGGGTTCTGAAGCAGTCCAACGATGATCGCAAACAGAGTTGCACCTTCGATCAGGGCGGCCGCAAGAATCATGTTGATTTGGATTGCTCCAGCAGCTTCTGGCTGGCGAGCGATTGCTTCCACAGCACCCTTGGCCAAAAGACCGATACCGATACCAGCACCAAGAACAGCGAGACCTGCACCGATGGCGCCAGGAATCTGTGTTCCGCCTTCTGCTGCCGAAGCAGTCGTTGCCATTGCGAACATCAAACCTAAAGCCATAACGCTAGTACGAACGATTGAAAACACTTTGCTAACTCTCCTTCAACCGATTTCAACCGGTCGACACAAGTAAAAACGAAACCAAACTAGCAGACCACCTGACAAGGAAAACCTGCGAACCATATCAATCTGCAAACCACACCTAGTGGTGATGCATCGAGCTCCCGATGAACATCGCCGCCAGGAACGTAAACACTGCCGCTTGCAAAAATGCAACAAACAATTCAAGAATGCTCAGAGCAGTCATCCCGAGCGCCGAAGCCCCTGCAAGAGCCGTCCATGCACCCGTACTCATCGCATAGGCATGAACACCGACTGCCAACCCCATGATACCGAGCAACACTGCGTGCCCCGCAACCATATTCGCAAGAAGTCGAATAGCAAGAATCGTGTGCTTGATGAACAACGATGCAAATTCGATCACCCACAGGAGCGGAACCACCCAAAACGACAAATACCAAGGCAAACCCAACTGCGGGCAAATATTTTTTAAGTAGCCTACCGCACCAAAAGCCCGCACCCCCATCACGACTCCGACCACAAACACAATCAGAGCCAGGGCACCCGTCGTGGCAACCGCCGCAGTCGGCGAACCTACCCAAGGAACCATCCCCGCAAGATTCAAACCGAATATAAAGACAAAGAAAGTCCACAAGAGCGGCATAAACCGATCGGCGTCATGCTCACCCATGGCGGGCACTACGACTTGATTTCGCACAAATAGCAAAACCCCTTCGACCGCGTTCCAAAGCTTACCCTTGGGAGGCTGGCCGCTGGCAATCTTGATCGCTACCCATCGCAGGAGAATGACCAGGAGAATCGCAACGACCACTTGAATGATCATGTACTTCGAAATCGCGAAACCTGAACTTGGCTCGTATGCGTTTTTCAATGT
>JANODQ010000583.1:0-2686 GCA_031412775.1 Pirellulaceae bacterium
TGCCTGTGCCACAGCGAATCTGATAAACACGAAAGTAGTAAGAGCCAGTGACTGGGTTTCAAGCCGTTGGAACGAACGCGAAATTTCCTGAACTCGAAGAAGGCATTCTTCAATTCTGGAAAGACAATAATATCTACAAACAATCTTTGGAGCTGCGTAAAAATGGCCCTTCGTTTGTCTTCTACGAAGGCCCACCCACCGCGAATGGTCTGCCGCATCCTGGGCATTGCTTAACACGTGCTATTAAGGATGTTTTCCCTCGCTATAAAACCATGCGAGGCTATCGCTGTCTTCGCAAAGCCGGCTGGGATACGCACGGTCTGCCGGTTGAAGTCGAAGTCTGTAAAGAGCTCGGCATCCACGGCAAATCCGAGATCGAAAAATACGGCATCGAGCCATTCATCCAACGCTGTCAACAAAGCGTCTGGCGCTACATGCAGGAATGGGAACGACTGACCGAACGTATCGGCTTTTGGATCGATCTTTCAGAAGCGTATGTCACTTATCATCAAAGCTACATTGAAAGTATTTGGTGGTCGCTGAAAAGTCTTTTCGAGCGCGGCTTACTGTATCGAGGTCACAAGATTGTTTGGTGGTGGGCTCAGGGTGGTACTGCTCTATCCGCCGGTGAAGTCGGACAAGGCTATCGCGAAGTAGCCGATCCAAGTGTCTACGTTAAATTCCCGCTCGAAGAAGACCCGTCGCTGTCGCTGCTGGTTTGGACCACCACGCCATGGACTTTGCCAAGTAATCAGTTCGCCGCCGTCCACCCAGACCTAACCTACGCAATCTGCTCCTTCCCTGAGCCGACGGCGCTAGCCGTGCTTACCGACGACCCATCAACTGCCACGTCTGAATTGAAGACCATGTCTACACCCGCGGCTAGCGCCGACGGCTCAAGGATCATCGTTGCTCAAGCACTTGTACAGTCCCTCTCGGACAAACTCAAGCGACCACTGGCGATCGACTCACTCATCTCCGGTAGCGAGTTGGTTGGCAAGTATTACAAACCGCCAATGGACTATTACTACGGGAAATCAAAAGGAGAAGTAGGGACACTTAAAGCGGGTGGCAAGCAGCGACTCTCTTGGCGAATCGTACCGGCTGATTTCGTTACGATCGATTCGGGAACCGGTGCAGTTCATATGGCTCCCGCCTTTGGCGAAGCGGACTATGACGTTCTAAACCAACAAAAACTGCTCTTCGTCGATGGCGAAACGCCTCCGCTCATCTGTGCCGTCGATTCGGAAGGCAAATTCACTTCGGATTGCCCCGAGTATCAAGGCATATGGGTCAAAGATGCAGATAAGCTAATCGTGCGCAGGCTTCGCGAAGAAGGCTCGCTACTGCACTTCGAGCAGTACGTTCACGATTACCCGTTTTGCTGGCGAGCTGAAGCGGACCCGCTGATTCAATACCCGCGTGAAAGTTGGTTCGTTCGGACAACCCAGTTCCGCGATTCGATGCTCGAGAACAACTCGAAGATTCGATGGATGCCAGAGCATATTCGTGACGGTCGCTTCGGAAACTTTTTGGCTTCCAATGTCGATTGGGCTCTCTCGCGTGAACGCTACTGGGGAACGCCTTTGCCGATCTGGGTTTGTGAAGCCACAGGCAAGATGGAGGCCGTCGCGAGCTATGACGAACTGCTGAAAAAACCGGGTATCACAGGAACCGAAGTTTGGTTGAAGGCCAAAGCGGCAAACCCAGAGCTCGTTGAAGATTTGAAAGTGCATAAGCCCTACATCGACGCGGTCACCTACGATTCACCGTTCAGTAAGGGATCTCGTATGACGCGAGTCACTGAAGTCATTGACTGCTGGTACGACAGCGGTGCTATGCCGTTTGCACAGTGGGGCTACCCGCACAAGAATCACGAACAATTCGCAGATCAGTTCCCTGCGGACTTTATTAGCGAAGCAATCGATCAAACTCGAGGTTGGTTCTACAGCCAACTCGCCATCAGCACGATGATGTTTGGCCCCACGCCAAAAGCTCTCGCTCATTCGCTAGAACAAATTGATGCACAGAAGCCAACTGATGCACCGAAGCAATTTTATGTACAGAGCACAGACCAAGAGCAACGTGAATTTCCGCATCCGTTCAAAAACTGTATCGTCTTGGGCTTGATGCTTGCCGAGTGGTACGAAAGCAAGGATGGCAAGCAACGTTTCCTCACCGAAGAAGAAGCCAAAGACGCGTGCGGAAAAGATTATGTTTCCAAGTCGGGTAAGATGAGTAAGTCGCTTCGTAATTATCGAAGCCCCAACGAAATCTTTGATCGCTTCGGTGCAGATGCTTTGCGTTGGTATTTCTACGCGAACCAACCACCGTGGAACTCGATTCTTTATAGCGAACGAGCCATCCGCGATAGCATCCCCGAGTTCCTTCTGCGACTCTGGAACGTCTTTAGTTTCTTCACGATTTACGCTGAAATGGACGGCTTTAGTGGGCCTGCGGATATCTCCGCGAAGCTTGACCAACTGACACCCGAGGAACTCTCGCAATCGCCAACGTATCGTCCAATTGCCGATCGAAGTGAGCTCGATCGATGGATGCTCAGCGAAGTCGCCGCGGCTACCGAAGATGTTATCGCCAAGATGGACTCGTTCGATAGCTACGGTGCTTGCCAAGTCATCAGCCAACTCGTCGACAGTTTAAGCAACTGGTACGTGCGTCGCAGCCG
>JANODQ010000584.1:0-6579 GCA_031412775.1 Pirellulaceae bacterium
GCGGCACGATTCATATCATAGGTCAGCCAGGTTTTCCGGTTGTACTTACAAGCCTTCGAGATGATAGCGTGGGAGCCGGATTAAGACCGGATGGCACGCCACAGGCAGATACAAACAATAATGGCATCGGTACCATAGCGAGACCAGGCGATTGGCGTGGCGTGATGCTAGATCAGAACAGTAACGACCGAAATGTGGCGTTTGTTTTGGAAACCGAGCCAGCGAATGCTGTTGCTCCCGGTTCCAACGGCACAATCCAAAACCCACAAGTTTTGGGCAGTCTAGCTGGAAATTCAGCCAACTCGGATGATAATCTCCGACTTGGTTTCGTACTGAAGGGGATTCTTAATCAACCAGAGGATATCGACGTTTACAGTTTCTCCGGCGTTGCGGGCACCGAAGTATGGTTTGACATTGACAACACTTCATTCACTCTAGATACGGTTATCGATGTCTTAGATGCAAACGGTACTCTTATTGCTCGTAGCAACGACAGCACAGACGAAACATCGGGATTGAAATCGATCGTAATCGATCCATCATTGATCTCGGCAGATAAAGTTCAACCTTTAGCAAAGCAACTTGTTGGAAACATCCGTCGGCACGCAAACGGTTCGGTCAAAGAAGATGGAACGACCAACCCAAGGGACGCTGGGTTTAGGGTTGTTCTGCCAGGACCGACCGGTACTCGTACAGGATACTACTTCCGTGTTCGTAGCAACGCAACGAACATCAGTAATCCGTCTGCTGGTATTACCGCCGGAGTTTATGAGATTCAGGTTCGAATTCGAGAAGCGCAAGAGTTCGCTGGATCGAATATCACTGGTGCAGACATTCGTTATGCGACCAACGGAATCCATCTTCGCGGCTTACCCGCCAGTTCACCGTTGTTAGGAGAAGCAAGCGAAAGCGAATCTCAAGCAGCAACTGCTGCACTCGCAACTACACGAACTTCAACAGTAGTTCCAACGCTCTTGTCAACAAATGATGCTCCGTGGAGCTATCAGACTAGTGGAAGCTTCCTGAACCCTCAGTTTTACTCCACCGCTGCTCGCCCAGACTACATCGGTAACATCTCAGCCTCGGATCGTGGGGTCTTAAGTGTTGCTGGTAGCCTAGCAACAGCAGTTGATACAGATTTCTACCGCTTTAGTCTCACGGATCAAGACCTGATCAACCCGCTCACAGGCGCAACAAAGAATCTTGTTTTCGATTTAGATTACGCAGACGGCTTAAATCGCGCAGATACAAATCTTTCGGTCTATCGACTTGTGGATTCAACACCAGGTAATGAATCTTGGCAGTTAGTTTACTTTGGAGAAGGCAGCAACATTGCAGATGATCAACGACTTCCATTGTCAGGATCGTCGACGACTGAATTGACTTCAGGTTCTTCGGGAATCGACGATCCGTTCATTAATGCTGCTGCACTTGAAACAGGTGAGTACTTGGTAGCGGTAACTGGTTCGAACCGAATTCCTACCGAGATTAGTCCAGTCAATCAGGGATCTGTGCTTTTCGTTCCAGAGGTTGATACGACCAGTCCGTTTAACTTTTTTATTGCCGATCTATTTAATGTGCTTGCGACTCAAACGCCAACACTAACTTTTAACTACAGGAGTATTCCGGCGGCTGCAAACTACTTCGTGTTTATCAACGGTATCCCTTACGATGACTTGGGCCAACCGGCAGTTGGTAACGCGAACCCGATTACTGGAACAGGGACCTTCAACGCCGATTTGTCAGCGTTCGCAGGACAGCTAATTTCAATTCGTTTTGCGCCGATCACACCTCCTACAACCGGCGCTCAGCCGACCATTACAAACGTCTTGGTTAGTTTCGCCGATACCGTCGCAATTAGAACACCGTTTACGCGCCTGTCGTCGCCGCAACTCAATACCCTTGGAACCGGGTCGTTACCAATTACGGGGCCAGTTGGAAACCAGCAAGTCGTCACTTTCGATCTCAGCAATTATTCTGCTGGTGATCTGCCGGCTGCTTACTTCGAATATCAACTCAGCGGGAATGATTTTACGGTTACCGTGCAATCCTCAGGAGCCCCGGTTCCAGCAACGTTTTTGACGGGTGCTTTGCTAACCAATGGTTCGCGAAATCAAGCCAAAGTCGATCTTCGTGATCATGCCGGCCAGTCCAATGTAAGGCTTATCTTTACTTCGAACGTTGTCGTTTCTACTGCCACGGTCGACCGGCTCGTCATTGGATTTGCCGAACGTGGCGAATCGGTGATAGCTAATCCAAGGTCGCAAGCCGACTTTGATGCACGAAATGGTATTTCTTCGTTGCCATTGTTTATTACTCCACCAATCCCATCTTTGTCCACGCAAACGGGACGATATCAACTCGAGATCCGAAGCGTCAACGCACCAACGATTACCAACACAAACGATCGCGATGGAAACGGTCTTTCGATCACGGTTCCAACTATCGTGACGGTTCAGCCTTCGCGTTGGACGTTTGCGGGGGATATCAGCACTCCTCGAATCACCGGGGACACTTTCACTATCTCGGATGGTGTCGCTCGTTTAACGTTTGAGTTTACTTCAGACGGAATTGTTCAGCCCGGTAACGTTGCCATCGTCGTTCAAACCAATCCAATTGGCTCCGCTACGGTAACGTCACCTGCAAACGTCATTGCGCAGACAATTCGTGATGCAATCAATAGCCCGTCCGTTCAGTCACGCTTTGCGGTTCGAGCAGCAGGCGTGGATGGAAATGCGACAGGAACGTTACGAGGGAACGCTCTCAATCTATTTAACGCAAATTCTGTTACTGGCTACTTCAAGACGGTGACCGACCCAGCATTTACCAGCGGGCTACTACGCGAGTTCGCAGGCAATGGCGATGCAAATATTGCAAGAGACCAAGGTCAGATTATCGTTTCTGGGAATTTTATTCGTGAATCACGCGATTACGGAATTTGGTCTGAGGCTGGATTGGCAGACTATGATCCTCGTGATCTTGTAGATGTGTATTCAGTAACGGGCGATTTGATTGACAATGGATCGGTTCGGAATCCAGATGCAATTATCCAGGCGCGACCTAGGCTGGTTGGTAGTTCCCCTGGACCAGCAAGAAATCTGCCAACACTCAATGCTGACCTGATTGGCGGATTCACAACGGGCGTTGTAATAGTTAATAATGTCCTCGATCGTGGTGGTTTAGGAGGAATTAGTGTTGCCGGGGAGACTCCAATTTGGATGATAACACCGCTTTTAATTCCTGTTACAGACAGCAGCATCGCCGTCAATACTACTGGAAGCCACTTTGGTAGCTTTGTTAATGATGGCGACCAGTTCATTTTTGATTCTGACCGCACTCGGGTAGGTTTGGAATTTGACGATATGGCAGGTGCGGGGACTGGAGGACCAAACTTTGGTAGTGGTGAGGTTGCCGGTAACGGTGTTCGAGCAAACAACGTTCCTGTGTACTACCGCGAGGATACTGGAGCAGACTATCTCCGCGGAGTCAATGTTTCATGGGGATACTCTGCGTTAGAGACGGTTCATGCCCTCCGGGATGCGGTCCTCGGAAGTATACTTGTTACGAATGGTACTACTCAGCGCGTAACAGCCACCGTTGCCATGTCACTTTCGCCGCCGATTCCTGAGTTTTTTGGAACTTTGCCAACCGGTGCATTAGTCGAGACGAGTTATCTCAACGATAACCCGGGAATCAACTGGGCAAATCGCCCCGCGCTATTCGTCGAAGGATTGTCGAACGTTTACTATCAAGGTCAGCGTGGCACCAATCCGTGGCTCATTCAGCGTGTTGACAAAGCCGATAGTCCGCAACCGTTTGCAAGAATCCTTAACAACACGGTTATCGGAAACGATGGTCGAGCTAGCTTTAATGCAGATTCTAACAACGGTACAAATACAGCAGTCAACGAGCCCAATGACACTTTATTGAATGCCGTGCGTACCGAGCAAGGATCCACGCAAAATCCTCAAAGCTTTACTATGAGCGGACGAATCGGCGACAACTCTAGCGTCGCTGATGGAACGAAAGATGTGGATTTCTATCAGTTCTATATGAACACAGGTGACCGAGTCCGAATCAACGTGGACACCACGGCAACCAATCCAGTTGATACCGTTCTTCAGTTGTTCAATGCGAGTGGCCAACGAGTATCGATTGGTGCGGGTGTTACCGTTTCGGATAACGCAGCGGCCCCCGGGGAAACTGTTGGAATCGATCCTTACATTGATTACACGGCATCAACGCCGGGAGTATACTACGCCGCAGTAAGTGCCTCTCGTAACACGCTCTTTAATCCACAACTCCCTTCATCAGGAACAAGCGGGTCCTCGACTGGTGATTATCAGATCTCGGTTGCGGTCGCACATCCGCAAGAATTCACGATAACCGCCGAGACCGCAAGCAGTTACCAACAAGGGGATACGTTTACGATCTTCCAAATCGCGGATCTCGCTACAGGTGGAACGTCTCGGACATTTGAATTTACATTCAATCCGGTATATAACGGTTCGAATATTCCGGTCTTTATAGACACTACTTACAGACCAGCGGATGTTGCCAGATCTATCGCAAAGGCAATCAATAACTCTGGTCTTACAAATGCCCAAACCTTGCCCAACGGTTCATTTGGAACAGCAAGTCCTATCGGTGCGGTTTCTGCGACAGCGCTTGGAGGTATAGATGGTGTTCAGCCTGGCCTAAGACTGTTCCCTGCTCGTCTAGATGGTTTCTACGTTGGTATTACGGTTACTCAAAACGGTGTGACTACCCCATCTCCAGGCTTAAGCGTTAAGCATTCGGCACAAGGCATTGGTCACGACCCACGTGGTAGCGTCGTTGGCGGCACTGGCGGTGAAGTTTTTGGTACAGGGCTAACTTTCGCTGAAGGCGATGGAACGACAGAAAAGTTCGTAGTTGTTCGCAACGCTGCGGCAATCGATAGCAATAACCGAATCATCCGTGTCGATCCGGATATTAATGACAATCACAATCTAAACCAGTTGATCCCCGAAAGCGGAATCTTGGTGAGCAAGGGTGCGTCGCCGACGATATTGAACAATGTTTTCTACAATGTTCAAACGCCGATTGTGCGAGAAGAAACTCGATCCACGCCGCCGAGCGCCACGAATTACTTTTCAGCTCAACCGATAGCTTTTGGTGCAATAAGTACTACGGCCGTCGATCGAAATACAAAGCCTGCAGAAATCATTGTTGGTGGTAACGCTTATCAGTACGTCGAAACGGCGATTGCTGAGAATCGACTTACCTTTGGTATCCAAGGAATCGCTCCCGGAGCGACGAATGTGCCAAATACGCAAATCGACTTTAACTTCGTAGCCGCTAATACGGACGAGTTATTTGTAAATCCGCAAGCTGGTCGCTATTTACCCGCCCCGGGTTCTCGAATAATCGATAGTTCAATTGATTCGATGGTTGAGCGCTCGCGATTCGCAGCCGTCAGAGCGGGCGCTGGTTTGGCACCTTCGCCAGTATTAGCGCCAGACCGTGATGCTCTTGGGCAACTCCGATTTGACGACCCTCAAGTCTCTCCGCCTCAAGGTCTGGGTGGAAACGTGTTTAAGGATCGAGGGGCACTGGATCGTGCCGATTCGGTGGGCCCTACCGCGCGTTTGTTGAATCCAATTGACAACGATTCCAATCTTCTAGACAAAGATCCGACCGCCTCGGTTGTTCAGTTAGAAAATGGAACTTATCCAGAATTCCGAATTCAACTGTCGGATTCATTCAGTACCTCTGATCCGTTCCCTGGCGTTGGTGTCGATGACGATACCGTGGTCGGCCCAAATCAGCCACCGGTTCGCCTACCTGGCGCAAACGTCACGATAAGCGATAACGGTCGAACGCTTCGCGAAGGAATCGATTACACGTTCGCATACAATTCGACAACGAAAGAAATCATTCTTACGCCTCTCGCTGGTGTTTGGCAAAATAATCGAGTCTTTGAGATAACGCTAAATAATCGTGATCGCTTCGTTGTAAGTCCTACGTCAGGTGAACAGGTTTCAGACGGGGATCAATTCACAATTACTGATAGCAATGGCGGCGTGGTAACTTTTGAATATGACAGTGGGTATCGACTTCAATTGCCGCAAGGACTAACTTTGAGGGTACCTTCGGTTGGAGCGGGACCTGGCGGGATTTCTGATGGTTCCGTATTCACTCTGCGTTTGCCAGCTCAAGGTCTGATTCCTGCGAGAACCGTATCGTTTGAAATGGATAGCGATGGTGCTTTAGCAACATCTAATCCGATGGCACCTTCGATTGATCGCCTAGTACGAATTCCATTCCTAACGACGGATAATTCGAAAACGCTGTCGGATAAGATCCTTGCGGTGCTAACTGCGGAATCTGCCAGTCTTGGCATTAACGCAAAGCAAGTCGGTACCGATCTGGTAGATATCTTTATTGGCGCCTCAACCTCCACTCGTCTAACGTCGACAGGCACGAATTTTACGCAGCCAGCATCGACATTAGCAGTAGTAGTACCAGCCGCCGGCGCGCAGGTTGGCGGGGTTGTCGACGGGGATCTCCTCGTAGTATTTGATGGAGTTATTCAGG
>JANODQ010000585.1:0-3171 GCA_031412775.1 Pirellulaceae bacterium
CGCGCTTGCCACCGCGTTTCAGCCGCAGTTGCTGATACTCGACGAGCCCACCTCGGGGCTGGATCCCGTTGTACGCAGACAGTTTTTGGAAAGCATGATCGACCGCGCCGCCGCTGGTCAAACGGTCTTCTTAAGCAGCCACCAAATCCACGAAGTCGAACGCGTCGCAGACTGGGTTGCGATTGTGCATCGCGGTGTCTTGCAAGTCGTCGAGCCCTTGGAACAACTCAAGAGCAACGTCTCGCAGCTCAGTTTTTCCATGCGAGATCCACTCTTGCCTTTGCCAAATCTATTCGACGAAAGCCACGTTCTTTATTCATCTCAGTCTGGTCGATCCTGGCAGCTTACCATCCGTGATCTCGACCCAACATTAGAAAGCCAGCTTCAAGCAATCGACCAAGTCTTCGATGTAAAAGTAGTTCGACCGAGTTTAGAAGAACTTTACATTGCCTTCACCAGCGACCAGAAAGCATAGGACCATCATGTGGAAGCACTTGCTTTGGAAAGACACGCGACAAGTTCTGCCGGGTGTTGCGATTTGCTTCGCATTCACTGTTGTTGCGCAGCTACTCACGCGATGGCGATTGATTGTATTGGAAAATGTGGATATTCCGCGCGGCTTAGCGATAGTCGGCCCCATTGTGGTGGCATTGGCTTGTACAGCGATGCTTATCGGCAGCGAGAAGCAAAACCGCAAACTACACTGGCTGAGCACGCTCCCTATCCCTTGGTATCGTTCCCTATCAAGTCAGTTTTTCATCGCAACCCTGTGTACAGCAGCATCGGTCGCAGTCTCGTATGCAATTGCAAACGTGGGCCGTCCAGCGATCGAAGACAAACTGGGGGCTCTGGAACTACATCGACTGACAACCGTCATTCTTGTGGCCGTTGAAATTTTGCTAATGTCAACGATTTTATTGCTAGTTGTTGAAGAACCACTTTATGGATTAGCTGGTGCCGGATTTATCACAATTTTCATCAATACGTTCTTTGCTTACTTATGGCTTGCATCGATCAATCATTCGAGTGTGCTTCGTATAGATCAAGCAAACTTAGAATTACTGTTTCTTGTCGGCTTCAGCATTTTAAGTCTCCTTGCAATCGGGGTAGTGGTCGTACTCTATCGTTGGCGATGGTATCAGGGGCAACAAATGCAGTTCGCAAACGCATGGGCTTTATTAAAAATGCCTCGCGAAAATTTGGCGACTCAAGCACGGCCACGAATCACTGCCTATCCCAATCGACCTTTTGTAACACTTCTGGTTCAATCGATTCGCCAATCAGGATTCTTCTCGATCGTTATCATGATTGCATCAGCAATAGGTGTTGCTATTTCTGTCAGATACCGTCAAGAAGAGGGATTGGCGTCATCAATCCTTTTCTTCCCGCTCTCTATTTTTCTATTGGGGATGAATTGTTTTATTGCCGATCATTACCAGCATCGGTATCGATTCTTGAGCGATCGTGGTGTATCCACTTGGAAGTTTTACTTTGCACGAACGATTCCACAATTTGTATTGTCGTTGGTCGTCATCACTGCCGTCGAGTTATATCTAGCGGAGCTTTCTTCTCGCCGAACAGTTCGCCCGATGCCGTTTCAGTATCGAGTTGGGTTTTACATCGGCACCCTCACATTATTCTTTACCGGGCATCTCGTCGGGCTCTGTTTTCGAAATGTATTGATTGCAATCGTTGCCGCCTTCCCGACCATCTATTTCCCGATAGCATTCTTCGCGCTGACGACTAGCTTCGATTCGCGTGGTTTCAAGTTATTGAATCAATATAGCGATCTGGTATTTCGCCTTTCTCTCGGAATTCAGTGTGTTTGGATGGTCACCGTTGCGATCGTCGCACTCGTTTGGACAGTGCCTCAATGGTTTCAACGCGAACGATCCGAGATTCGTTTGGGAATTGGATACGTGATTTCTGGAATAGTGATTCCGTGCCTACTTTTTGTTATCGCAGCACCCGGACTCTACTGGAATATACCGGAGCCGAGTTGGTCTAACCCAACGCTTCTAATGGCCAAAGAAAGTATGGGACAACCTACGTGGGTTCTCAGTTTGAATACAAGCGATTGGGGGGATAGGCAATACTGGAATAACAAGACGATTTGGAAATCTGTCCGTGATAGATCCAATGAGGAACATCGAATATTCCCTTACAACAAAAAGGAAGGTTTGCAAGGAGAGCAGTTGGAGATGGATCACATTTTGACGGCAGTGAAAACATCGGCATTACATTCGGGTGAGCTCAAACCAGACTCTTTTTCAGTCCTTAGTTTTTGGTTATCCTTAACTGCCAGGACAATCAAGACCGCAATCGTACGTCGTGATCGCGAATGCTTCGATCAAGCGGCCATTGGTCTTCTGAAGCTTCAGGAATTCAACTTCATAATCGATCCTGTTTCTCGAATGCTTCAGCAGAATTCCATGATCGAGATGTTCCAATCTTGTTCCGATGATGACCTCCGCTGGATGCTCGAATCCCAATCGCTGAAACTATTGCTGACAGATGTGATTCCTTTAGAAGAATATCGTCAATGGTCTGTCACGCGTGTGATTGCTTATCAGGAAGCACTGAAAGCTCCCATTCTCACGCCTGAATCGATGCGAATGTTTGATCGATTTCGGATGGAACATTCTTTCCCCGTTGAAACGCCCAATAACATCTTTCTGTCGATTCCGTATGCTCTCATCAATAGATTCATTCTTTCCAGCATGTCACGCGAATTTACCGCAGAGGTCGAAGGTGTGAATGAATTGATTGCGAGGAGCACTCAAGTACGTGATGGCAAAATGACTATCGATGACGACCTACAGGTCTATAGAAAAGCTCGCAAGCGGCATGGATTGCCCGGCGAGCAACAGTCACCTTTGGAGGTGAACTTGGCAGACTTTCTTCGCTATCGTGAGGAGCTTCAAGTTCTAACAAATAGGATTGATGCCATCCAAAAAATGTAGTGATGCGAACCTCCTAGGATGATATTTAAATGCTATTTTGGACACGGATTGCGCGGAAGACACGGAAAAAGACAGAACGCGAGCAAGCAAAACTAAGTTTATTCGCTCCGTGAAATCGGTTTTGTCCGTGCCCCAAAAGCTCGTCGGGGATACATACAAATTGCTTTTGATAGTCTCGGCAAGCGATATCGGAGATTGATTTCACCCG
>JANODQ010000586.1:0-5916 GCA_031412775.1 Pirellulaceae bacterium
GCGATGGTCACTACCTATGACAAGGACGACAAGAAGAAGCGTCAAGTTGAAGGCGTTGTGTCGTAACATCGAATTAGGATAGGCTCTCCGCCTGTCAGATCCGTAGAAGGTCACGCAATTTTGTGTGACCTTTTTTGGTATAGATCGATAGTATTTTAGGCTTGATCTTCGTCCAATAGAGGTTTGTTCGGCATGGCGGCAAAGCGAGATTATTACGAAGTACTCGGCGTATCCAAGACGGTCGCTCAATCGGATATTGCTAAAGCCTATCGCAAGTTAGCTTTGAAGTATCATCCCGATTCGCATCCTGGTGATGAAGATGCAACGTCGAAATTCAAGGAAGCGGCCGAAGCTTACGAGGTCCTCACTGACGACCAAAAACGTGCTCGTTACGATCAATATGGTCATGCCGGCTTGGAAGGAAGCGGCGGTGGATTCCGCGACGTTGGCGATATCTTCGAAGCTTTCGGTGACATGTTTGGCGGCACCGTATTCGAAGATTTCTTTGGCGGACAACGCGGTGGCGGTGGCGGTGGACGCAATCGGCAGCGGCGGGGAGCCGATCTGCGCTGTGATGTGACTTTGACTTTAGAAGAAGCAGCCAAAGGGGTTCGCAAAACGGTTTCGCTTAACCGTCACGTCGAGTGCAAGACATGCGAAGGCTCCGGTGCAGCGGCTGGTTCACAGCCTGAGACCTGTCGTCGATGCAATGGTCGAGGTCAAGTTATTCAATCGTCAGGAATACTCCGAGTTCAAACGACTTGTCCAAGTTGTCGCGGTGCAGGTCGAGTTATCTCCAAGCCTTGTGGCGATTGCGATGGCCAAGGACTGCAACCGAAGGAAGTCCGATTAGAAGTTTCGATTCCGGCGGGAGTTGACGATGGAATGCGTGTCAGGCTACCAGGCGAAGGCCAACCCAGTCCCGACGGTGGTCCAACTGGAGATGCGTACTGCTTCGTTCACATGAAGCAACACTCAATTTTTAAACGAGATGGGATCGATTTGATTTTGCAGTGGCCGATCACTTTTGCTCAAGCTGCTTTGGGTAGCATGATCGAAGTTCCAACGCTTGACGGTAAAAAACCTTTGCAAATTGCACCCGGTACACAAAGTGGATCGGTATTCCAGATGAAGAACATGGGAATGCCAGATCCGCATGGTCGCGGCCAGGGAAGTTTGCTGATTCAAACTGTGATCGACGTCCCCAAGAAACTCAACAAAAAGCAAGAGGAACTTCTGCGTCAACTTGCAGAGCTTGACAACGATCACGTTACGCCAGAACGTAAGGGGTTCATGGACTTGCTCAAGTCCTACTTCCAATCCGATGAAGATGCTGCAGTCGCAGCATCGGACAAGAAGTGAGCAGACTCATTTGCAATCGTTAAGTTTTAGAGAGGAATTATAGAATGCGCGAATCAAAATCGAGTAATGAAGAGGCGGTCGATGAGTCGGACGCAGAAAACATCTTCAACCATCCTGTCGATGCGGCTTTTGCAGACGATTTAGCTGGAACCCCTTCCCCCGAGGACACGGTAGCTGCGATGGAACAACAACTGGCAGAGCTAAAGGACCGGGAGTTAAAAGCTCAAGCGGAACTCGAGAATTTTCGTAAGCGAATCCTTCGTGACACCGATCAAACTCTAAAGTATGCATCCTTGCCGCTCGTTCGAGATGTTTTGGAGGTCTCCGACAACTTGTCTCGCGCTGCCGAGGCAGCTCAAGCAAGTAGTGATTCGGCCTCCTTGCTGGCGGGTGTGCGAATGGTCCAGCATCAACTCAATGGTGTTCTTGAAAAGTACAATTGCAAAGCGATCGAAGCCCTTGGCAAGACTTTTGACCCTAACATTCATCAGGCAATCTCTCAGGCACCAAGCGTTGAGTATCCAGCGGGATCGGTATCTCTTGTCGCATCGGTGGGGTACATGATGCATGACCGAGTTATTCGCCCAAGCCATGTCATTGTTTCCACCGGCAACGGCTAGCTAAGTGTTTGGAAGATCGCTGTTAATCCTATAGTTTTTTCCGATTGAGTCACCATGCCTACTTACGATTATGAATGCGATGCGTGCGGTCACAAATTTGAACTTTATCAATCGATCATGGCTCCTGTGGAAACAAAATGCCCACAGTGTAAAAAAAAGAAACTTCGCCGATTAATTGGCACTGGAGCTGCAATCGTCTTCAAAGGCTCTGGATTTTATCAAACCGATTACCGAAGCGACTCCTATAAAAAGTCTGCTTCTTCTGACAAAAAAAGTTCTGAAGCGACTTCGGGTGCCCAAGCAGAAGGAAGCAAATCGGAATCGAAGCAAAAGAGCGAATCTACACCAAAAAAGGAATCGCCAAAGGAATCCAAACCAAGCGGGGACAAGCCACCTAAAAAGTCCTCCAAGTCAGAGTAGTCGACGACTCGATTACTTATCGAGTAATATAGTGAGTTGTCGCTACAGCACAAAATTCACTCATGGCGGAAACTGAATCCATTACTGCTCCAGATATCTCCCATATCCATCGATTGTCGAATGGAATGACCCTTGTTGCGGAACCGATGCCTTGGTTGCGTTCGGCTGCATTTACTTTGCTAGTACCCGCTGGAACGAGATCGGAGCCAGAGGGTTTGCAAGGCCTTTGCGGCATGACTCTGGATCTCGCGCAGCGTGGTGCAGGGAAACGAAATAGCCGGCAAATCGTTGAGGATCTCGACTACATGGGGATCGAGCGATCAAGTTCTTGCAGTACATTTCATACTTCTTTCAGCGTGGCCTGTGTCGCGGAATCGTTGAATGAAACCCTCAGCATTTACGCTGATATTGTCCTTCGGCCTCACATGCCCAAAGACGAAGTCGATGAATCGCGTCAGACAGCATTGCAGGAGTTGCTTTCGATCGAGGATGACCCAAGCCAGAAAGTCTTTACGCAGCTAAAGAACCTCCGATATGGCGCGCAGTTCGGACGCTCCCCCTATGGTTCGACTGAGGGGCTTGAATCGGTTGCACTTCAGAACATGGTAGATTACCACGTTGGTCGATACATTCCCGATGGAGCGATTCTCGCGGTTGCGGGGAAGTTTGAGTGGGGCGAGTTGAAGGGAATGGTTGAAAAGCTCTTTGGCGATTGGCAGTCGACCGAAACGAATCCGTCAGGATCTGTACCTATACAAACAGGAGTTCAGCATCTGCAACATGAAAGCTCGCAGACGCACATCGCACTGGCGTACGATTGTGTTCCTTATCAACATCCCGATTTTTATCAGTCTCGCGGCCTGATAAGTGTTCTAAGCGATGGGATGAGCTCACGATTGTTTTCCGAGGTTCGAGAAAAGCGTGGCTTGGTTTATACAGTCTCTGCTAGCTGCCAAACGATCGGAGACCAGGGGAGTGTTTTAACTTATGCGGGTACGACTGGCCCAAGAGCTCAAGAGACCTTGGACGTCACGATCGAGACCATCAAATCGCTTGGCAATGGGATATCCGAGGGAGAGCTTTCGCGACTCAAGGCACGTGTGAAGAGCTCGTTGGTGATGGAGCAGGAATCGAGCACTTCACGAAGCTCGCAGATCGCAACTGATTGGTACTATTTGAAGCGGGTTCCAAATCGCAAACAAGTTCTAGCGGAGATCGAATCGTTGACTTGTGATTCATTGTTGGAGCACTTTCAACAATATCCGCCTACCGGTTGGGGATTGGTAACGATGGGCCCCGAGCCAGTTGTTCTCGCGGAAGATTTGGTTCGCGTTGATTCGAGTTCATGTGACGGTGCATCAGAGGGTGCATCTAATGGGGCGAACCAATTACCTGCAACTGCAAAGCCCCCTGCTGCGAAGGGAACCACACGATGAAATTTGAAAACACGACACTTGATAATGGTTTGCAGATCATCGCTGAAGTTAACGATGAAGCTTTTAGTCAGTCGATTGGATATTTCGTAAAGACTGGCTCTCGCGATGAAGTTCCAGAAATGGGCGGCGTCAGTCACTTCTTGGAGCATATGGTTTTCAAAGGGACGGACAAACGATCTGCGGAAGATGTGAATCGCGAGCTTGATGAGCTTGGTGCGCAATCGAATGCATACACATGCGAGGATCAAACCGTTTACTACATGTCGATCCTTCCCGACCAGCAAACACGAGCGGTCGATCTGCTCACGGACTTGATGCGGCCCGCATTGCGAACAAGCGACTTCGAGACTGAGAAGAATGTTATTCTTGAAGAAATTGCGATGTATGATGACGCTCCTCCCTACGGCTCTATGGAGCGATGCATGGAGTCATTCTACGGTGATCATCCTCTGTCGATTCGAGTTTTAGGAACTCCGCAAACCGTTTCTGATTTGGATTCTGAAGCGATGCGAGAGTATCACCGAGATCGCTATGCACCTAACAATTTGTGCTTGGTTGCCACAGGTGCTGTTGATTTCGATGCTTTAGTCAAGCAAGCAGAAATACTGACCGAGAGCTGGGAACCATCTCGGTTCAAACGAGTCTCCACAATGCCCAAGCATGGAAGTGCTGAGCTCCAGTTTCAACATGCTCCCGCTGTGCAACAGTATACGTTTGAGCTATCGCAGGGGGTAAGTAGAAATGACCCAAGGCGGCATTCTTATCGGTTGCTCGCGACCGTATTAGGTGATGACAGTGGCAGCCGTGCGTTTTGGGCTTTGGTCGATCCGGGCCTCGCAGAATCGGCAGGGATGTTCGCGCATGAGTATGACGAGTGCGGAATACTTGGTTTGTATCTCACTTGCACGCCAGAAGATACGCAATCCAATTGGGATGCATTAGTAAGTATTGTTCGAGAAGAAACCAGCAAGAAGATAACCGAGCGAGAGCTGACCGTTGCGAAGAATAAGATCTGCTCGAGCCTTGTTTTATCGTCCGAAAGGCCCGGTAACAGACTCTTTACCGTTGGCAACGCAATGACAATGCGTGGTGTCTATGAGACTGTAGATCAGTCGATCGCGAATTACCGTCGAGTGACGTTAGAAGCCGTCCACGACGCATGGGCTGACTATGTCAACCAAGGCGGTGCCCGAGTCACGATTGGTCCGGAATTGGATGTTCTAAAATAGGAGTGAATGGGAAGAGTTAGGCGAGTGAAGAGCGAGGTTGTTCTAAGACGGAGGTATCCTTCAATTCTTTTTTGCGACTATTGTTGGTTTGTGACGATCGATATAAATGGTCCTGTTAAGTCGCTGCTCGAGATCGGCTAACGCTTTAGGCTCAATGCTATTTGTTCTTTGAATGGAGTCTGTGATGATCACTAACCCATACTCGCCATCGTCGCATGATCTTCAAGATGGGGTTTCCAATTCATTCTTATGGACGAGGCTTCCGGTCTTCATGAGTTGGTTGCTTGCAAGCGTGACGGCGTGTTACGTAATAGGAGCTATTTTTCTCGCAGTGGCCTATCTCTCTTCGCCTGTTCCGTCTCCTGAGATTCAGAAATGGCTGATACCTCGTTTAAGCATCGGTTTGCTCTTAGCCACTGTGAGTTCGTTGATCAATAGCCTTGCCGCATTCCGTTGGAGACAGGGGCATTGGGTTCGTGGTTTGCTGTACAATATAGTCGCAATCACTGTGATTGTTGGACCGCTGTCAGTCATCCCTTGGAAGCTACTGACATTAATTCGGAGTTAGATCAAGTATCGTAGTATGCTTTTGAATATCGCTTTTACGAGTTGCGAAAACTATTAAATTCAAACGTAACAAACATCGTGACTTTGGCATGATTTATTCACGCTATGGCATGGTTCATATCATTATTCATTTAGGGAGAAACTATCCTATGATTCATTTAAAAGACTTTCTCATTCGAAATATTTTCTCTCGTTCAGTGTTTAAGCTTTCGCTTGTGATAGCGGCATTGTCTACGGCGATCGGGAACCGTGTATCCGCGGAGGATTGGCCTCAGTGGATGG
>JANODQ010000587.1:0-9896 GCA_031412775.1 Pirellulaceae bacterium
GCCGGTGCGCTGTTTGCAGCGAGTTTGCTGTTTGGTATGTCGGTGGTAGATCGAGGTAACGCGAATCCTGAGCCGATGGCGTTAGCCACGGGTGATTCGCTAGGCAAGGTGGTACCCGCGGCTAGCGCCGTCGGCTCAGGATGCTTCGGTGCATCTGTTGGTTTACTGGCGGGGGTGAAGTATTACTCAATGGGGTACGCTGGGGTTGCGATTATCGCGTGTGTTTTGACAGTAATCGTCTATCGCGGATGGGGTGCTGCGATTCGTGTGGCTGCGGTTGCTTTGGGTGGTTGTGTAATGCTGGGCGGATATTGGTATTTTCGCAATTATTGGATCGGTGGTTCACCGTTGTTTCCGCTGGGATTTCCATTGCTGGGCTTTACGGATCAGTGGGAAAGTATGAGGCCCGAATCGGTGTCGAGTACGCTCATTCGTGGGAGCACGCCCGAGGTTTGGTGGTTGTTGCTGACAGCATGGCTTGTACAAGCCGGACCGTTCGCGCTGGTTGCAATGCTGTTGAGCCCGGCCTTTGGAATTGTTGGCATCTGGCTGTGGTTTTGGAGAAAGCAAAAGCCCTCACCCCCAGCCCCTCTCCCGGAGTACCGGGAGAGGGTAGAGAATATTTCATCGCGTCGCGATGCTGGAGCAATGATGGCACCAATAGCAAACTCTGTCGGTTCATGGTTTTTTTTGAGTTTGGCGTTGTTGGGGTGTATAGCGGTTTATCTGGTGACTCCGAATGTCATTGAGACCGAGCCGGGCTCGCGGAACATGCTTCGGATGCAGTATCACTCGGTTCGTTTCGGGTATTGTTTCGCAATACTATGCCTTCTTTTTTGGGTGAAGCTATCGAATGTAGCGTATCGTTGGCTGCATAGTAAGAAACAGCACCTCATAGCTTATGCGTTTCTTGGGTGCAGCATTTTGTTTGCGATTGGTAACCTGGTGTGGCATTTACTTCCGCAGTATGGCTGGCGTAATACCTTGCGGGATCTCACCGGCTTGGGTGTCTTTTTTCGTTATCCGCAGCTTGACTATCCGGCATTGGAGTGGGCGTTAGTAACGATCGATTTGTTCTTGGCACTGATACTGGTTCGAGTTCTCGTCAAGTGGACTCGTGTTCGCTTTACGATCATTGGGGTTTTGATAGTGCTTTGGACACCGTGGATGGCGAAGGCATGGCATGAGGGCTATGACGAGTATTATCAAACACTGAACCACACTCAATTACCGACGCGAATGCGGGAGCTTTGTGGTGCGCAGCGATTTTGCGTTGGTAAACATGTGTACTATCCGATGTTGGGTTCTGATCGAACAGGAAATGCGTTTCGTCCACTGTTTCTTCCGACTGCGGAGTCGCTGAAAAAGTATCTGGCAGAAAACAAGATTGATTATGTAGCGGCTCCTGAAAGGGATTCGCACTGGAGCAAAAGATACGCGTCCATGTTAGAGTATATGAACAGTTGGGAAGACGAATTTATCCAAGTCGATAATGTCGATGGATTCGTTATTTTTCAACGAAAAAACCAACTGGGGGTGGATAAATGAAACGTGGATTTACACTGATTGAACTGTTGGTTTCCATTGCAATCATTTCAGTGTTAGCGGGGCTTCTGTTGCCGGCGGTCCAGAATGCACGGGAAGCGGCTCGTCGAATGCAATGCAGCAGCAATCTTCGGCAGCTAGGGTTGGCGATTCATCAGCATGAGTTGCAATTTCGTCGTATGCCCAATAACGGCGGAAGTACGCCAGAATCGTTGGTTGCTTCCGCTGCTGGCCCCAAGGTTCCCATTCGAACGGAAGACTTCGAAGCGAATCAAACGTATCGTTGGGGCGTTGGCAATCCGAGACCTGGTGCGAACGGTCAATCGGGTAGCTGGGCTTATTCGCTTTTACCATTCATTGAACAGGATGCGGCCTTTCAGCAGGTTACATTCCAGACGATTCAACCGCTGTATCTGTGCCCCTCGCGAGCGCGACCTGCACCTGCGGTTCCAATCGATGATAACCGAGGTCGTTATGAATCGGGTGGATGGGCTTGGAGCAAGACAGATTATTGCGGAAATGCGAGAGTGACACCGAATATGCCGCTCCGTCTGCGATTTGCAGAGGTTCGCGATGGGCTTTCCCAGACGTTTGCGTTGGGTGAGAAAGCTTATGATCGCAGCGTGCATACCGCAACTAGTTGGTATTGGGACGAGCCTATCTTTTCAGGTGGTTCTAAAGGGACGGCGCGAGCCGGGCTGAGAATTTCGCCAGATGGAAACGGGATTGCTTTCAAGGATAACTGGGGATCGGCTCATGGATCTGGTGCCCAATTTGCAATTACAGATGGGGCGGTGAAATTCATTTCGCGTGAGATTGACTGGGAAGCCATGCGAGGCCTTCTTACACCCGATGGTGGTGAAATCAACATGGGGGAGGCATTGGAATGAATCGATTCATTTTAATGGTGTTTGGTTGTGTGCTTTGTTTGCCTGCTCTTGGCGAGGGGGAGGTAAAGCTGGACATTCGTTTAGATAGCTCGGCATTGAAGGATCCTTTGATAGAGGTCGTCTTGCCACCAAAGGAGAGCATGGACACGCTTCGTCCAACTTCGGATGGGATCTTGATTCAGCAGGTTGCCGATCAACCTGGAGTAAAGACGGGGGTGGCGGGGATCAAACTGCTTTCGAACGTCGAGGGTGATTTTTCTTTTCAACTAGACTTTGATGTTCTTAAGCTCGCGAGACCCACTAAGGGCTGGGGGCAGGGATTGGTTATACGTATTCTCACCGATGATAAAGAATCGCCGGTTATTGCATTTGGATGCATGGCGACCATGAAACAAGATCGAATGTATTGGATCAATTTTCTTCGTGGAGATGGCGAAAAACCGGTCCAGCAATTTCTCCCATCGACCTTTCAGGCGGGGGCTTGGAAGATATCGAGGGAAGGGAACGAGATTATTCTCAGCGTTCAAGAGAATCAATCGATGCCCAATAAGAGCAAACCAGGCGAGACAGTCGATGCGAAACCAGCCACCATGAAGGAGTTAGTTCGACGCCCGTGTACCAAGGCAACGCTACAGGGCATCCATGTGTGGGGCATTCGGCAAGAATCGGGCAACACAGAAGCCGAATTCTTATTGAAGCGACTACAACTGACGGCGGATGGGTTCTTTAGCTTTAAAGAGGCCCCGCGGTCTTCCTTTTGGTATTGGGTTTTAGCTGGTCTTGTCGTTGCAACCGCCGTACTTGGTGCCGTACTTTTAGGACACAAGCGAGTTTAGTTTGATCATCGGAAGTCGCATCGTCGTTCACTTTTACCTCCGGGTATTGGCCGTGTATTCTAACTCTTACTGAGTGGAATCACTGGTCGATTCTTTCGCGTCCAATTCGCTTGTTGGCGTGCCAGAGCTAACCGCACTCGCTGCTTTGGGTTCGGTGCTCGCCTTAAGTTTTTCAAGCTCGGGAATCAGCTCTCCAAGATCACGTACGCTAACAATTCTCGGAGCAGTCGGGCCGGTTGGGCGTTGCTTGCAGGTAAAAGTTTCTGCGATGTAGCGTTGCATGCCAGACTGTTCGGGGATTTTAAAGCGGTCTCCCTTTTGAAGAATCGGGCGATACTCATTCATTTGACCGAACTGTCGATCGCCTGCAACTTGAGCGGGAAACCAATGCCCAAATCCATTCGCATCTTCGAGATAAAATTCAGGGTAGCAGTGCTCGGGAATCCAAACGCATCGAGCAGGAATATTCGACGCGCGGCATAACGCAACGAACGCGCCCGTCATTTCTTCGCAGTCACCATAACGGTCTTTTAACGCTTCTTTTGTCGATCGGATGGGACCATTGCGATATTCAATGTTGGTTCGCACCCAATCGTAGATTGCTTCCACATGAGCCCACGCGTTGGATGGGTTGGTATCGCGAATCTCACCGGCGATGTCACGAACCTGACGTGATTTCGTTTCAATGAATGGGCTATCACCGAGATACCAAGCAACTTCTTTATCCTTCAACGTTTTCTTTGGATAAACCAAAATGCTTGGATCTTTCGGGGCCTTGATAAATGCCTTTTCAATTTCCACACTGATGATCACATCCAGTTGTTGATTGGGTGCAAGAGCATCCACGTTGATCAATGCTTGAATTGCACCCGAGTTCAACTCACGAAACTCGTAGGTCGCTTGGTTGGGCAATTGGTTACCAAGCACAGTTACTGTCTGCTCGGGCCAGTCTCGTGGAAATGGAACTGTGGCTTTGAGCTTGGTGCAATAGTTCTCTTCAGAATGGAACTCCATCCCAAAACGCATATTCATCTTGCGATGAGCCCATATCTCGGTACTTGCTTCCGCAACGGGTTCTAATACTGCCTTCTTGGAACGCGAATCCTTGGTCGGCTTTTCAGCAGTCACGCTATCGTCTGCAAAGGCAAGCGTTGAGCACAAGCAGATAAGAGCGTATGAACAAGATGCGAAGTGGAAAATGTTATTCATGAGTCGATAAGACATTGTTGAATGCTTGTGTGAATTCTATTTCATAAGCCGCCTGGCGTCGGAGACTTTCTCGATTATCAATTCCGTTAGTTCGTACTCGTACTCGAAACTACTGCAATCCGATCGAGTACGAGTACCGGCTTACGCCTGAGTACGAGTACGAGTACGAAAATGCAGAAATACCGGATTGGTAAACTGGAAAGTCCTTAGCGGCGTCGGCTCAGGCGTCAAATTTTCCACGCGAGACGGACTCGCGGCTACTGTTCTAGAATAGTTCGGTAGTAAGCGCGTGCTGCCGGATGGAACGGAAGACCGACCCAATTCGCGGCTCTTTTTGGCGGTATAAGCCCTTCGAAGTCAGATTCTGCCGAATATAGGGCCTTCAAGCATTCAGTCACGAGTCGGCTTGGTGCATTGATGGAAGTTGCCAAGAAGGCGGTTGTCGCGAGAGTTTCGATTCGCTTCTCGCCTAAAACTTCATAGTCTTTCGCGTTTAGTTCTAATGATTTATAAGTCGGCTCGGTCAGAGATAGTGACTGCGCATCGGCAATCGGAAGTAGTTGGAATTGTTGGGACTCCAGTAAAGCACGAATGCGAGGATGCCCCGATTTCATGACGAGAAATGCGGCGTCGATCGTTGGATCTGCGTCTAACTTTGTCCAATCGACCATGACGGGCTGAAAAGATTCGCTCCCGATTCCGTAGGCATCGAGAACGAAAGTTGCGGCGGAATTTGTCCCGGAGTCTTTTAGTCCGATTGCAACGCGATGACCAGCCAGGTCTTTGATCTCGTTAATGCCGCGATCAGTGCGTGCGACAACGTGTACCGCTTCGTAGTAAAGCGGTGCGACCACGGCTACCTTGTCGCTACGAACCGATGTTGCCTGCAGCATCGCCAGCTCCGCTTGCTTGTTGAGCAACCTTGTGAGATTGTCGTTCGACCCATCGGTATCCTCGATCTCCAATTTCACACCAAGAGTTTTATCAAGCCGCGCTGCTAGAACGGTTGCTACACGATGATAAACGCCCTCGGGTACTCCTGCAGCGATTCGCATTTGGGAAGGCAAGTGCCGATCAACCCAGCGCTTCTGAAACGAGTAAGATCCAAACAAAAGAAGCGGGAACAGAAAAAACATTGCGATGATTGCATACTGTACGCGACGATGAGCAGCAGTCGCTTCGATGCTTCGTTGCCCAATCAGAGCAGCAATTAACGGCACATTGGTAAGCCATCGCATCGATCGGTAGACGAACGAGATAGGGCGAGAATGGATAGGCTCGCCACGAAGAAAACGATCAAGCTCTTCGGCGAGTGATTCGGCAGTTGGATAGCGATTTGCGGGCTTTTTATCGAGACACTTTGCGACGATCGTATCCAAGTCCAATGGAACATCAGGACGAAGCAGAACCGTGTCCGGGGCCGGTTTATGGATCACATCCATGATGGTTTGGACGGCAGTGGCACCTTGAAACGGAGGTTTGCCGGTCAGCAATGCGAACAGAATTGCACCGATCGAATAAACGTCGGTGGTTTGACCTTGAGCGGCCGTGTCACCATCGGCTTGCTCGGGAGACATGTAGCTTGGTGTTCCTAAAGCAGCACCGCTCTGAGTCAAACCGCCCTCGGAGTCGATGATTTTTGCTAAACCAAAATCGGTGATGACGACTTCATCCTTCTCGCTTATCAGTACGTTGGCCGGCTTCAGATCGCGGTGGACAATTCCTTGCGAATGCGCATATGCGATGGCCTTTGCAATATCGCGTACATATCTCGCAGCAGCCATCGCTGACATCGGGCCCTCTTTGATCCTGCGCGCAAGATCCGTACCGGGGATGTAGTCCATGCTGAAGTAATGGTGACCATCGATCTCACCACACTGATGCACTGTTACGATATTTACATGGTCTAAACGCGCAGCACTTCGCGCTTCGGCATAAAAGCGGTGAATCTCGTTCTCGCCAGCTAAACAGCCTGAGCGAATCATCTTGATTGCGACACGGCGATCTAAGTTGACTTGATGAGCGAGGTAAACCACCCCCATGCCACCGCGGCCCAGAACTTGGTCTAAGATATAATCGCCGAACCTATATGGAAGAGGCTGGGTTGTGACGGTGAGCTCTCGATCAACGGCGACAACACGCCCCGGGTTCGAAAGTGAGACCGCAGGCACATTTCCCAGATACTGAACGGTCTCGTCCGACTCCGAGACCTCCGAAGCATCCGCCCCAGACCTTAAGGAGTTCTCAACGGGTGCCTTCTCAGTCGGCACACGTGCGACCGACTTGGATGGGCGATTCGCAATGTGCTCATCTGCGATAGAGAAATCAAAGTCTTGATCATCCGGGTCCGTCATGGAAGAGTTCTCTGGCAGGCTACCTGTCGGCGAAAAATCTACGCCAGCAACACACCTATTCTATGACGAAAGCGTCCGGCTGAGTCAAGCTACATCGTTCTTCGGATCTCAATCAATCCGTCGAGGCGCACTCTTCGCTAACGCATCGCGAATCTCTCGCAGCAAGAGGACATCCTCAGGAGTTGCTGGCGGTGGGGCATTCTCAGCAGGTTTTTTAAGCGAATTAATCAAGCGGACGGCCAAAAAAATCGCAACCGCAACGATTAAAAAGTCGACGATGTTTTGGAGGAAATTTCCGTAATTGAGGATGGCTACTTGCTTGGTTTCAGTCGCCGCAGTGACACCATCTGCAAGCATGACCGACTTGCCGTCTTTATCCAGCTTAGGAAGTAAAAACTCAGATTTGTACGACAGGTCCTTAAAATTGACGCCCGATTTCGCGGTCAATAAGTTCAGCGGTGGCATGATCAAATCACCCACAAGCGACGTGACGATCTTGCCAAACGCCCCGCCGATTACCACGCCGACTGCCAAGTCGATTACATTTCCACGCATCGCAAACGCTTTAAACTCACTGACAATACTCATGAAACTTTCTCCAAATGAAATGCGTTTGTCGTAGACAAAGTGCTGGGTAGTTTGCCGAGTCGGATGCGTAGATGAACAATCTTTCGGCGAGGATCGCGACGTCATAGGAAATTTGGCTGCTCAACGCCAGATCAATTCTTCCCGTTTTAAGAACTCCGGAAGAGGGTGCATTTCGCGGTTTGCGCCTGGCATGAAATTTGTCAGAATGGGATTAGTGTTTTTGGGTAGTGGTATTTCGGTATGTTGAAATAGGGGAAGCTAGGATGGCTCTAGCTACCGCGAAAAGTAAGAAGATCGAGGAACTTGCCAAGCAACTTCAAGCTTTGATGGCAGAAGATTTTGATGTTCAGCCCGGAAATCTGAAAAGTTTTGACGACTTAGAAACTTCTTCGGTAGCCATTGGTGATGAGATTACAAGGATTCCTTTAGAGACCGCTTCCAAGAATCGTTCCTTGGTTTCCCAAGCTACAATGCTCTGTCCGGATTGCCACCGAGAGTGTCTTTACCAGGAACCCGAACCGAGGGTTGTCCAGTCGCGTCGCGGTGAAGTGACGTCGCTGGAAGGCAATTACTACTGCCGTCATTGTCGACGGGCTTTTTTCCCGGTGAGCAACCTCTTGGGACTGGAGATCAATAAAACAATTCGCCCGGTTGTTGTACGAAAGATGGTTTGCGAGTTTTTCAACAGTGGGCACAATGGATCTGGTCTGGTCAAGTGGGTGAGTTGATTGGTGCATCGCAGTCGCGTCAAAAAGAGCTTAGTGACCTTCCTTCGGAAGCAACCGAAGAAGCCCCTCGTAAACTTGTACACAGAGCTCTTATCTACAGCCAAAATCAACAAGATCGAATGGACTATCCGCATTATCGACAACCGGGCCTTCGGATAACTAGCCGTCTTATCGAGTGGACTATCAAACATATCAACCAACGCGTCAAGGGAAACGAAAAATTCTGATCAAGCGACGGCGGTGACATTATCCTGAGGTTGTGGGCAGAATGCATCAGCGACACAAAGCCTTTAGATCGCTTTTGGACAGCCAAAGGCAAATCCAACGTTGCAACGAATCAACTACTGGCCGCATGATTACTCAAACCGCAAAATGCACCCGGTACGAATCCGAATCGCGTGCGAAGCAAAAGTAAACGCTACTGTTTTTAGATGTCTTACGACATCTGCCGCGAGTACAAACACTCTTTTTTATTTAACAGATAACTTAGCCAAAAGAGCTACGTGAGTGCTGCCATGATTTTTGGCTGCGTGGCTTCGCTACGTTGAAAAATCGCAGTTTGACGGCCCTCGGACAAAACCACGATGCGATCACTCAGGGTGAGCAACTCCGGCAACTCGCTGCTGGTGACAATCACAGAAAGCCCTTCTTTGCAGAGCGATCGAATCAATCGATAGAGCTCCGCTTTCGCGCCAACATCTACGCCTCGAGTTGGATCGTCCAGAAGGAGCACCTTCGGGTTCGTTAGCAACCATCGCGCAACGATGCACTTTTGCTGGTTGCCACCACTGAGAGTGGTAATCGGCGTACGAAGCGAAGCTGTTTTGACCAAGAGCTTGGTTACCATTGCCGAAGCGAGCGACGTCTCGCGAGAAGGGCTCAGGAACCAACCGGTAGTTGCTTTGTCCAAACTGCAAATGGTGATGTTGCGACTAACATTCATCTTGGCAAGCAGACCGAGTCGTTTACGATCTTCGGTAACCAGCGCGAGCCCCGCGCGGCAAGCTTCCGAGGGGTGCCTGGGTGCAATCGTTTGGCCATCAAGAGTGATGCGGCCAGTTGGAGCAATGGAAGTGGCCCCAAAAAGCGATTCCAACAGTTCCGTTCGACCAGCCCCCATCAAACCTGCGATACCGAGTATCTCACCACGATGCAAGTTGAAGGAAATGTCTTTTAAACGATAACCTCGTGCATGACCTGGCCATGCAAGCGAGAGCGATTCAACTCGAAGTACAACGTCGCGATTCTGAGCGGTGCCGGCGTTTTTAGTTGCCTCCATTTCCAGTTCAACATCCGCTTGTTCAAGCTGCCGCCCTACCATGAGATGCGTGATTTCTTTCGGCGAGGTGGATGCGGTCTCTAATGTCTTGATGAACTGACCGTCGCGAAGGACTGTGATCCGATTGGATAGATGAAAGACTTCATCCATTTTGTGCGAGATATACAGTATTGTCGTTCCGTTAAATCGCAGCTTTTCGATTACTCGGTAGAGTCTCGCTACTTCGGATTCGGTCAATGCACTGGTCGGTTCGTCCATGATCAAGATTCGACTCTGGAGACTGAGAGCCTTGGCGATTTCGATTAACTGTTGATCGCCAACTCGAAGGGAACCGGCAAGCGTCGTGGGTGCGATCGTACATTCCAGGTTACGCAAAAGCTCTTTCGCCTGAGCATTCATCAGACGATCGTTTCGAAAGCCAAAGCGACGTTGGAGCTCGCGTCCCATGAAGATGTTTGCAGAAACCG
>JANODQ010000588.1:0-2678 GCA_031412775.1 Pirellulaceae bacterium
CGGCTCAGGTTTCATCAGCCTACCTCAAAGCGTGGTCGCTTTCGATATTGTCTGGTAGCTAGGAAAATTTTCGTGTTTTGAGAGTCTCTCGCCCCCAAAGCTCCGACACGTCGGAGCACTCCAAAGCCCCGCAAACTGAACGCGACTGCTACGAATTCACTTCGTGGCACTTTCGGCGACTATTTTTTAGGATGAAGATGGCTTCTGCCATAATTGGGTTTGGTGATTCCCGACTCTGGGGTAAGTTAGTAAGTGTCGGTCGCTTTACATTAATATTGAAATAAATCTGTTTTTGAAAGACTACTTGATGAGTCATTCCGCTGGTGCGAAATCTACTACTAAAGTCACATCGACGAGCGTTTCGATCGACACCGCTTCGTCACGTCGAGAGGACATTCCTTTTGAATCCAACGTTGCAATCGACGATTCGTTCGATTCTTTGGATGAAAGCCTTAATGAAGTAGCGGCGACAGGACAGTCCCGTATTTCGTCCGAATCGGAAGAAGTCGTTCAGCGTTTCGTAGGTCGTTGGAATCGTCTTATCAGCCAAACAAACTGGGAGAAGGGAGCCATCATCTCCCAGTGGCGAGCCGCACTGGTCGACTCGGGCGCGTCCTCCAACGCCTATAGCGATGATGCGTGGTCCAAACGCGTGGAAGGCGTTTCGTCACAGCACGTGGGGCGACTGAGACGTGTCCATGATCGCTTCTCCAAGAATCAAGAAACATTTAAGGGATTGTATTGGACTCATTTTCTAGCGGCACTTGATTGGGACGATGCCGAACTATGGCTCGAAGGTGCTGTTCAAAGCAAATGGAGCATCTCGCAAATGCGGCGAACTCGCTGGCAAGCTCTCGGTGGTGACCCTCAATCACAACCGGGCGAGCACGACTTGGTGACCGCTGAATCGGATGAAGGGTATTCGGCCTCCTTAGAATCACCGATCGGAGAGTCTGATGACAGCGACGAAGATTCCGAACGAAATCGCGGAACGACTGGACCGCTCGACGAAGAACCTGACTTCGGTGACGAAGGCTCTGGCGAATACCAGCGAGCAGAACAAACGGATGATAGCGCAATCGAGATGAGCGCCCCGAACACCCCTGCAGCTATGCTTTCGCCTTTTTCAGATCTCCCTACGATGCCTGTCGACATTGCCGAATGCATGGAGCAATTCAAGATCGCGATCATTCGCCATCGCTCTTCGGGCTGGCAAGATATCATGCCATCGGATGTATGTAAGGTACTAGATGCTTTGCGAGGATTTGCGATGGCTGGGATCGCTTAACGCATTATGTTGCGATGGATCGGGATCGATATCGGAGGCGCTAACCTGAAAGCGGCATGCACCCGCGAGTGGACCTCGCGCCTCGCATTTCCGCTGTGGCGAATGCCTCACAAACTTCCCGCGGCAATCGCCGACCTCATTCACAATGCACCCGATTTTGATGCGGTTGCAGTCACAATGACCGGCGAGATGGTCGATTGCTTTTCAACGCGTGAAGAAGGCGTTTGTATTATCCTAGACGCCTTAACGACCGTTATGCCGTCGGCATTGATGCGAGTTTACGGTACTGATGGTTCTTGGCTCTCGGTTCCCAATGCGGCCAGAAATCCATGGCAAGTCGCAGCTTCGAACTGGCGTGGCCTAGCCGAATATTCGCTCCGATGGACAGATCAAGAACCAACCATTCTCGTCGATATCGGTTCAACCACTTGCGATATCCTCGCTCTGGACGGCAAGCTCCAAAAAATACTTTCCAAGTCAAAAACCGATCGTGACCGACTCATGTCTGGCGAACTGGTCTACACGGGAGCCGAACGATCGAACGTGGCAGGCTTGATCAAAGTGATAGAACTCCATAATGAGCCGATCCCAGTGATCAACGAACTCTTTGCAACGACAGCTGATGTTCATCTTCTCTTAGGACACATCGAAGAAGAATTAGAGAACTTGGATACAGCCGACGGCCGACCGAGAACGCGGGCTCATGCTGCGTATCGATTGGCAAGAATCATCGGCGAAGACGGTAGTACTCTCGCTCGAGAAGAAATCGTTCTACTCGCAGAAGCAATCTATCAAAAACAAGTCGAGATTGTCTCGAGAGCAATGCATCGAGTGGCAATGAGGTTTGGAAAGAAGGACTGCAGTCACGTTCTATTCAGCGGTCACGCCGACTACTTAATCGATGATGCGATCGACCACTTGGGTTGGGACATCAAACGTTCCAAGCTATCGTTACGATTGGGCCGTGCACCATCAGCTTGCGGACCTGCCTTTGCATTAGCCGTGTTGGCCGATGAAAAATTCCCGCAAGAATTGGAATGAATCTCGATGGCAATTCCAACCGTTTTGAAGATTGGTGGCAGCTTGTTATCGCAATCCGATTGGCCATCAAGGCTTAACCATTGGCTACAAACTCAGCCAGCTGGGCTATACCTCACGATCGTCGGCGGTGGCGAATCGATCGAAGCCATGCGAGAGCTGGATCGCATTCACACGCTGGATCAAACAGCCATGCATTGGCGCTGTATCGATTTACTTGACGCAACTTTCGAAGTCGCCGTCGAGTTGCTCGAAAGAGTCGTTCCCAATCTGAAAACCGTTCGAACGTCTACAAGCCTTTGTTCGATAGTCTCTAGTGCTGGGCTGATAACATCTGAGCCGATGGCGCTAG
>JANODQ010000589.1:0-8405 GCA_031412775.1 Pirellulaceae bacterium
AAAGCCCAATTCGACAAGATCATGCACTACATCGAGAAAGGCAAAAGCGAAGGTGCAACATGTGTTTCCGGCGGCGAACGAGCAGGCAACAAAGGATTCTTCATACAGCCAACCGTTTTTGATAACGTCCAAGATTCGATGTCGATCGCTCAAGACGAAATTTTTGGCCCCGTCATGTCAGTACTCACGTTCGATGACTGGGAAGAAATGGTGGAACGAGCGAACAACACCTTCTACGGTCTCGCCGCAGCGATCTGGACAAAAGATCTTTCCCGAGCACACGACTTTGCACGTCGCGTTCGCGCAGGAACAGTCTGGGTTAACTGCTACGATGTCTTCGACGCAGCAGCTCCCTTTGGCGGCTTCAAGATGAGTGGCCAAGGTCGCGAGATGGGCGAAGAAGGCCTCAAGGCCTACACCGAAGTCAAGACTGTCACAATTAGCTTGAGTTAATCAGACAGCCCTGAATTTTGATTGGATTTAAATCGGGTTCCCAAGCAGAGATACATCCTATGTATCGGCTGCTTGAACAGCGGGTTTGATTTCTCCAATCTTCCGAAACTGGGTTCATTAGAAGTTGATTCAAATAGTCCCATTTGCAAACCAAACATTGATACACGATGCCACTCCCTAGAAAAGAAAAACAATGCGGGCCGAGATAATTTCGATCGGTGATGAAATGACTAGCGGTCAGCGGCTCGATACGAACAGCCAATGGCTCAGCCAAAAACTTTCCGATCTCGGCGTGCAAACGCTTTTTCATACAACCGTTGGCGATGATTTACCCTCGAATATCGATGTCGTTCGCATCGCCGCAAAAAGGGCCAACATCGTAATCTGCTCTGGCGGGCTTGGACCAACTGCAGATGATTTGACGCGCGACGCACTTTCGCAGGCGTTTGATCGACCATTGGAATTGCGGCATGACGCGCTCGAGAACATCGAATCGCTTTTTGCTGCTCGCAAGCGTGCAATGCCTGAACGTAACCGTGTCCAAGCGATGTTTCCGATGGCTTCCAAGATCATTCCAAACCCGCATGGAACGGCTCCTGGAATCGATCTTGCTATCAATACATTTCGTCAAGATGGATCGATTCAATCGTGTCGCTTCTTTGCCTTACCAGGCGTTCCGGCTGAGATGAAGCAGATGTGGAGCGAGACCGTTCAGAAACGACTTCAATCCGAACTGGGGATCGGCCAAGAACAGTGGTTCTATCATGAGCTGAAAGTTTTTGGGATTGGTGAAAGCGACTGTGAAGCTCTGCTACCCGATTTGATCAAGCGTGATCGCATTCCAAGAGTTGGCATCACGGTCCACCAAGCGACAATTACTCTGCGGATCGCGGTTCTTGCAAAAGACGAATCCGAAGCTCGCGTAATGGCAGAACCGACTAAGCAAGAAATCCATAAGGCGCTCGGTGAGCTGGTTTTTGGTGCTGACCATCACGAGCTTCATCACGTAGTCCATGACAAATTGGTTGCTGCTGGTCAAAGCCTTGGTGTCATCGAGTTCGGTGATGCCGCGATAGTTGCTCCATGGCTCGCAAGCTTAAGTGATCCACATTCTACTCAATACGGAATGACCGCTTCGAAATGGTATCGATGCGATCCTTTGATGAGTCTTTCCGGCATTCAATCGACCGAACAGCAGGATGAAAATCGTCGTCAAAAGGCGAGCGATTTTCGTGAGCAATTTGAAACAGATTGGTGCTTGATGATAGGTCCGTATCCATCACCGCTAGCGATCGGTTCCATGAGCGGATTGCCAACCTTTCGATTCTCAATCACTATCGTGGATCCGAACGGGGCTATCACAAGCTATAAAATCGAGATGGGCGGCCACCCAGACATCATCGTTGCAAGATTAGGTAAAACGGGCTTGGATCATTTGCTCAAACAGATCAAGACCTTTCGCACTAAGACCTAAACTTGCTAATTGCAATCGCGGACGCTTGTCCTTGCGGTGAATACGCCAAATGAACAAATGCCTCACCCGGATCACAGGGTTCTGAGACCATTTTCGTCGGGCAATTCGGATCTGGGTTTTCGTAGTTCTTCGTCGAGAACAACTCGCCATGATGCAGGGCGAGAATGCTCGCAGCGACTTCCACCGCTGCACTCCCCGCTCCCAGGCTTCCCAGGTAACCCTTGCTTGCAACTACGGGGATATTTTTATTATCACCAATACAATCGTAAATCCCTTGCGATTCGGCAATATCCAGCGGAATGTCTCCGCGACCGGCTGCGTGAACGTGCCATCGGTTACCAAGTTCCTTTCCAGCTTTCTTGATGATCCCTCCAAGAATGTTTTTCGTCGCTTGCCGAATATGGTCGCCATTCTGAGTCCGACCCACCGTGGTGGCACTCGAGGCAACGACTTCGGCCAAGATTTTCGCACCGCGTCGAGTCGCATTTTCAAGCGACTCGATTACGAAAGCTGCCGCTCCTTCGCCAAGAACGATTCCGTCTCGCTGACTATCAAATGGACGGCACATTTCAGAGGGATCCGTCCGGTCCTTGGCAAGTGATTCTTGCTGTGTCACGTGGAGGAATCGAAGCGGTTCGATTCGGCTTCCTGTTGCACCGACTACCATGACATCTGCCGCGCCACGTCGAATCGCTGCTGTCGCCTCGGCAATCGTAAGCGAATTACTCGCCTCGCGAACGGTTAGCGAATTACTGGGGCCGCGGAGGTCATTGAAGATTGCCACATGACTGGCTGGCATATTTGGCAAGTACTTCAAAAGCCAAAGTGGATTTACTTGAGGCATCCCAATCGTTGGCCAGCGATCGATACAAAAAACTCCGTTTTCATCGAAGCACGCTTTGATGCCGTCGGTGTATTCCTCCGGGCGAGTCAAGATGTAGTCGCATCCGTAAGTGATACCAGTCCGTTCTGGATCGCGTTGGTCGGCCGAAAGGTTCGCATGATTGATCGCTCGCTGACAGGCAGCGACCCCCATCTCGATCTCTCGGCACATAACTTTCTGATTTTTCTTGATCGAGCGCTGAAGCACCTTATCCATCGGTCCAAAGTCTTCAATTGCCCCGGTGAAGCACTTCGCCTGCCCGCCGTTCTTCACGGGAATGGATTCCTGCGGAAGATTGTCAAAAGCGGAGATACCACTTTTGCCTCTCTTCAACGCGTCCCAAAAAACGTCTAATTCCAGCCCAAGTGGACAAACCACTCCGAGTCCAGTAATGACAACACGCGTTTTTGAGACATTAGTTTCAGTTGGCAACATCTAGAATAAACCGGTGGTGAGTTCAATATTTTTACTAATGGCTAATTGTACCAACGATACGCATTAAGATTAAGCGGCCTAAAGTTCTCAGTACAAATTGGGAGTGATCGTGGTTTTACCGAGCGATTCTTGGGATTTCCAAGCTTTTCTTGCAGCGATCGGTCGCTTGTTTCTCGATCGGATCAATCAACTGTTGATTCGGCAAACTGCGACGCCGGCAGTCGGTTTATTCGGCCAAGTCGCTCAGATCGTTGGCAGAAGTTCATACGTCTTTAAGGACTTGCTCGCAACCATATGGGTTACATCCGCGCTAAATTGAGCAAAATGCGGCGTCGTTCGATGAAAGGCAAATGCCGCCGCGTCGTCGTATAGCTCATACAGAAAAAACTTCGATGAGTTTTCTGCATCCTGGGAAACATCGAATCTTTTGCACATCGGTTCAAGCGACAGCGAGTTGCTGGCTTGCTTCAAAACCGTGCTTCGAAAGCTTTCGACAAATTCAGGAACGATTTCAAATTCAACACAGACAACAAACATTCGTAACTCCACGACTTAGGTATAAAGCGAGGCTCCTTCGACTTGAAAAAACCGGACTACTGAAGCCGAAAATGTTAACCGCACTCGAGGTCAAATGCGACGCCGAGGGCATCAAAATCGGAACCGCAAATCCGTTCCTGCTAGTCGAAAGTTAATTAAACTTTAACGCACTGGAAGGCTTCACGCAGGTCTTCAACCAGCGAATCTATATCCTCGTCAGTCGTATCCCAAGAACACATGAATCGGGCACCATGCTCACCGATGAATGTGTAGAACCGCCAACCGCGACTCCGCATCTCATGTATGACGGCTGTTGGTAATTCCAAGAATACCGAGTTCACTTGACGGTCCGACATGAATTTTAACCCGGGGATTGTACGCAGTCGTTGTTCAAGTCGCGCTGCACAATCGTTTGCATGGCGAGCATTACTCAACCACACGTCATTCTCGAGCAATCCAACCCAAGGAGCAGCCAGGAATCGCATTTTCGATGCAAGCTGCCCGGACTGCTTGCACCGATAAGCGAAATCTTTTGCCAGATCCAGATTGAAGAACACGACAGCTTCGCCAATTCCCATTCCGTTCTTCGTTCCACCAAAGCACAACACGTCAACTCCCAATTCCCAAGTGATCTCCTTGGGGTGAACGCCTAACGAAGCAACCGCGTTTGCAAACCGTGCTCCGTCCATATGAATTCTTAGGCCAAGCCGCTTGGCTGTCTCGGTAAGCTCTTGCAACTGTGCAACCGAATACACGGTTCCAAGTTCTGTCGCTTGCGTGATACTCACGATCCTCGGCCTGGGATAATGAAGATCGGACCGCTTCTCAACAGCCATTTCTACCGAACTGCGTTGAATGCGTCCTCCCTCGCCGGGCAGCAATAAAATCTTAGAACCGTTCGAAAAAAATTCCGGCGCTCCACACTCATCGGTTTCGACATGTGCAAGATGATGACAAAGAATACTTTGGTACGACTGACACATCGCTGATAACGCAAGCGAGTTTGCAGCCGTACCATTAAAAACAAAAAAGACTTCGCACTGCACTTCGAAAAGATCGCGAATCAAGTCGGCTGCTTTCGCTGTCCAAACATCATCGCCATAACCAGGAACATGGTCATGATTGGCGAGCTCCATAGCCGCCCATGCTTCAGGACAGATGCCAGCGTAGTTGTCGCTTGCAAAGTGCTTCGATCGACTGTTCGAATTCAATTCATTCAAGATGAAACCTTCAATTTACAAGCAACGGATGTATGCTCAGACGGTCGTCAGCCTTTACCATCGTCAGCTCACACGGTTGTTAGCACCAGCAACTGCCAGCCCAAACAATTGGTAGCCCAAACAATTGGTAGCCCTGAGCGTTTCGACTGGAAAACCTATCCTTTATTCTATCAGGACGGCTATCACGCGCGACTGCTATTCGCGATCGGGAATCTTCCACTGCATTGCAACATGCTGCCCAATGATTGGTATTTTGAATAACGGACCGTACGAAGTCCACCCGTTTTTTTCGTAGAAAGAAACAGCCGATTGCCTAGCGTTGCACCATAGATTTTTTTGATGCCCGTTCGCAATTCCCTGGGCTGCACTGAGAAGTCTCGCTCCAATTCCCAAGCCCTGATATTCAGCTCGGACAGCCATCCCTCGAAGCTGGATCAATTGCTTAGCTGGGTCCGTCAGCAGTGTCACGCATCCCGCCCCATGATCTCCCGAAAAAGCAACAACATGAATTGTTGTATCGAGGTCGTCGCCATCGAATGCGACGGTCGAAAAAGGCATCCCGAGCGGTTTACGCAAAACTTCGTATCTAAGTTCCCAAACCAAAGGCAAAGCCTTAGGGTTTAAAACGGAAGACAGCGAATCGATTCGTATTTCCGGTGACACGACTACGCAGCAACTTTGATAGATGTCAACTTGCTTCGGCTCGCCAGTTCCATCTCCGCTCGTGCAAACCGCCATCGAATGTCGGCGACGAGCGAGCGGTCGGTGCTCCCCACCACCCAACCAAGTCGTTCGGCGACGCTCTTGGGGCTAACAAGTCCGCCAGCAAGATGTCCAAGTCTTCCTGCAAGGCTTTCAGGCTTCGGAAAACCTTGCGATACTTCAGCATAGGCCATCGCCAGTCGGCCAGCGTCGTGACCCAGTGCATAGCCGCCCATTTTGCCGTCAATCACTCGCTTCGGAGCAGCAACCATGCAATCGGGTTCGCATACTCCGTTCAATCCAAGCACGCGAAACATCATCGCCAATTCCACTTCGGCCGTTTCGCGAGCCACTGATTCCTCAGCCGTCCCGATCCATCCACTCGTCGCTAGAAGTGAACTCGTTCGATAGAAGCCACCACACAACGATGCGACCCCCGGATCGCCCGACCGCGCGTGGTTCAACCAAGCTCTCCTGGGAATCCAGTTCGGGTCTAATGAATAGCAATTACTTTCTTTGCAATCGTTGGGAGCAAGTCTTGGAGCAACGCTCGAAATATTTACATCGCGAAAATGTTCCATCGCTGAATCTGTCCAACCAGATTCGACAACACATCCAGGCAATAACGTGTGAGCATTTGTTCCTCGCTTTTGTGAGAGTGCCGAGTTGATCAACTCGGCAAGCCCAGCTCCCTCGCCGACATTAACCATTTTCACTTCGTTGCCATCTAGCTCATACGGATCCGCGTAGGATCCACTGTGTGCAACGATTACTTCCGAATCGGATGGCTGACTTTCCAAGACTGCTAAGACCGTCGATTCAAACGACGAATCTTTTTCAAAGCAGCGCTTGCTTCGAGTCGATTCGATGCGAGGCGAGTCGAGGTGCGGAATGAGAATCGAAAGACGAGGCACGGGTTTTTACTCCCTCGGCTGGCGAGAATTGCTGGTTGTGAGATACAACTTCACAATGATGTTTTCGGAGCTTAACAAGTATCCCGTTCATCCAATCGCGCTTATGCCGGTTCGGTAAGCCTGGTAAACTGTGACGCGTTGCGAATTCTTTCCGTTTGGCTATTTCACGTAGCGTATGTCCGAAACCGATAGCTTCAAAAAATCAGATACCGTCGCAGTCCTGCACAATCCAAAATCAGGAGCTCGACATGCCGTTGAACTGATCGACGAACTGCTTGCCGAGCTTCGCTCGCGCGGCTGGAACGTCGAGTCATTTCATAACCTGAATGCTTTCGACCAACGTGTGAATCTTCTTTTTTCTGAAGGAAATCTCCGCGCGGTCGTCGCCGCAGGGGGTGACGGCACGGCTGCCGCGGTCGCTACGAGAATCAACCAAAGCGTGCCAATGCGAGTCTTTCCGCTTGGTACAGAAAACTTGCTTGCCAAGAACTTTCAATTCGATGCGAATCCGGTCACAACGGCTGATGCAATCAAACAAATGAAGACGCATCAAATCGATGCCGCGACTGCCAACGGAAAGCTCTTCCTGATCATGGCCGGTATTGGCTTTGATGGGGATGTTGTTAGAAGACTTCACACCAATCGCAAAGGACATATTCGACGTTGGCACTACTGGTGGTACATCGTGGCTTCGGTCTTCAACTATCGATTCCCAAGGCTTCGCGTCATTCCATTAGCGAAAGTCACTCCCGACGAAACGCCAGTCAACATCAATAACTTATTCAATGCCGAGGTGGCTTGGCTGTTTGTTCAAAATCTACCTTGCTACGCCGATAACCTCGCGATTGCAAAGCATGCGATCGATGACGATGGATTGCTCAACGTGTCATCATTTCGCCTTGGAGGGTTGGTTTCGGGCTTGAAGTATTTTTATGCGCTTCGTCGCGAACAGCATTCGCTGCTCGAAGACTTTCAATCGACCTGTATCAGCGACTTTCGCATCGAAGAAGTCGATCCCAAAAATTCTAAAAATAACACAACATTCGCGTCCTATCAAATCGACGGTGATTGGGGAGGAAACCTACCGGTAGAAATTCGCGTCCTGCCAAAACGTGTAACAATCATCCTGTGACATGATGCCGTGGTTCGAACTCAACTAGCACATCTTGAATTGGTTCAATCGCGAAACAATCTCCCGGCATCGACACACGAAGCCATCACGACAAACGATCCGCCTCCAAGTACCAGCGCGGTTCCCTCAACGGCCGACCAATATGTTGGCATCCCCTCGGCCAAGTCGATCCAATACATCAAGAGCCCAAAGCAAATCGTTGCGATACCGATGGGCTTCACCATAAATAGTGAACGTGGGAGATACCACGCGATGATTCCAAGTGTCGACCCGTGAAGCGCATACAGTGCTGAAGCGAGCCTCGCTAAATAACCTGCGAGTGGCGAATCGCCCATCGGATCAACCTTCAGCAGGCTCGACGAAGCATCCATCCAACTACGAGGCATGACCACCGCAAAAACCGCGCACCCCTGAACCAACGCCACCAAAAACATCACCCGTCTCAACCAGACCCAGTGAAGTCTCCAACGCGGCTTTTCTAAAAAGTAATCTTCTATCAACTAGTCACCCGAAAACAAGAAAAAATCAACCGCTATTTAGCACATTAGCCGCAAGACAAAAACTAAATTATAGGATAAAACCTCGGGTTCGCGACTGTAATGTTGCCACGGCCCAGTTCCCGCGACCCCGAAACAGAATAGTCGTAGCAGAATAG
>JANODQ010000590.1:0-8783 GCA_031412775.1 Pirellulaceae bacterium
CAAGTGATCGATTCCAACACGATTACTCATGGTTCCAAGAACAAAAACAGTCAACCCGCGAGGAAACTCACAAATCATTTCGACGTTGACCGGAAGATCACGTCCGTCTCGCCACTGCCAAATCCCGCCCAGACCGACAACGCGACGTGGGTAGAGCAAATCGCAAGCTTGCATGATTCGAGTAATTCGGTGAATGAACAAGTCTGTGCAGATTCCACCCGAATAATTTGAATAGCATCGCCATTCAAAATAATGATTTGGATTCCAATCGATTTTTGGAGCATCTGCAAGCCATGCATCCCAATTTAAGTCGGCTGGCTTGGCTGTATGCTCGGCAACCTGTTCAGGTACTCGCCAAGGCCCTTTCTTCGCATCGTATCGGCGCACGTATTCAATTTGTGCTTGAACGACTTGTCCAAGGATGCCTTCGCGAATGACTTTGCGAGCGGTGATAAACGAATCGTCGGAAAGTCCCTGAACACCGACTTGCAAAGCCATCCCTGTCTCTTTTTGCTTCTTCATTACCGCTTGAGCTTGGGGGATGCGATGCGTTAGCGGCTTTTCACAGTAGACCGCTTTGCCCGCGTCCATTGCTTCCATCGTGATGAGGTGGTGCGAATGTTCTGGAGTCGCAACGGTGACATAATCGACTTCTTTCATGTCGAGCAACTTGCGATAGTCAGCGACTGCATGTGTTGCCTCGACGAGCGTCTTACCTTGCTCGGCTCGCGTCATCCAACAATCGGCAACTCCGACTGCAAGTAGATTGTTTGGTTCTTTCAATTTCTTGATAACGTTCAAGTGAGCCGTACCGATTACGCCTGCACCAACAATTGCTACACCGATTCGATCGTTTGCTCCGACGACGCGCCCGTAGCTCTTTGCAGAAAGAGCGTTTGCGGTCGCTACAGCCCCAGCAGAAGCAACTACCGATGTAAACGTTCTACGATCAAAAGATGAATTTTGAGTTGAGAGTTTTTCAGCCGGGAATTTTTCAACAGACACAATGACGTTTCCTCCAAGAATGCGAATATCAGTTCGTAAGCGAGTCTCTAAAACTCAGTCCGAGTATAAGCTGATTTCGCAGGAAAGTCTTTATTCTGAGGCTGTTTATTTCAAAGAGGACTCTTATAAAAATCAAACGCCTATGTTCAACGTCCAGGCTTGTGTCGTTCCTGTGTCTCTCATCTGGCGTTACCGAGCGTACACGTTTGCTGGCGTGCGATTCTGTTGTAATGCTCCGGCAGTAACAACATCGGGTAGCGATCTGCGTTCCGGGGCAACCGCTTCGATGACGCTTGGTTGACTTTGCGGCGAGTAGCGTCGACGAGTTGAACCGCGAATAGTGGTTTGGACTTTCGCAACGTGAATATCCGGAAGATTTCTTGGTCGAGCTCGTGCTTCATCGATGAAGGGATTGCCTTGAGTCTCCGACTTGGGTGTCGTTGGTGGAGCCAGCGGAGCTTTGACTGGTATGTCGTTTCCCGATTTGGTTTCGGTCGCTTTGCTATCTGCCGAGTTCATCTCGACAGGATTGGGGGGCACGACCGG
Organism: Pirellulaceae bacterium; assembly: GCA_031412775.1. Classification (GTDB taxonomy): domain Bacteria; phylum Planctomycetota; class Planctomycetia; order Pirellulales; family Pirellulaceae; genus JAIYDQ01. The sequence continues at coordinate 1,552 of JANODQ010000590.1, forward strand.
CTGGCTAGAGGAACTGTCAAGCGAATCGCTTGTCTGCGTTGAATCACTCGTTGCCATCTCCTGAGGCTCGCCAACTGAAGAAGCAGCAGAAGATGCAGACGAATGAGAATAAATGTCAAGACTATCCGATTGGCACTGACAACCAGGGGAACCACTGCACGAGTCGCAAGTGGATTTGGGTCGGCAGCGCGGGCTTATCAGTTTCCCCATTCCGTGTTCGAATCGGTCCGTCATTTTGTCGAGTCCTGCAAGCAAGCCTTCGCCGATCCCGGGAAGACTGTAGCGTCGAGCGGAATAGGCTGACCGTCCGCAGCCATCGCACCCAGCGGCATCGCACCCAGTGGCATCATACTCAGTGGTATCGCAACTGGCAGCACACGGCGGATCGCAAGGGGCTGCTCCGCAGGAGGGTTCGACGACTTCGCAGCCGCAAGTCGAGATTTGCTGAGCGAAAGAGGGTGTTGAATTTGCACCGAGGACTGCTGCTGTGGCCGCGATGGCGGAAGCGGAAACCCAAAATGCCTTGGATTTAATGCGCATAGATTTTAAGCGAGTGCTCATTGAAGTTCTCATTTTGTGGCGATCCTTTCGAGTTCGATATCCGACGGGATTCTTATCGAACCGCTATCCTCGGAATCCTCAGAGCTTTCGGATTATCAGGCACCGTTTGCCCGACACGGATTTCTTGCGCGAATTGCCTATTTTGAGACGCTTTCCGCTTGGAATCATTCATCTGCATGACAAAGCCCCAAGCCGTAGTTACAATTTTGTTCGATCCTCTATGCTTACAAGAATCGCTTGAATAAGCGATCGTTTTCCTGACGCTCTCTTTTGATAATTAGAAAACATCTATGTCGAATGCTACTCGCTTGACCGATCCCTTCGGAGCCCGTGATACCCTTTCCTTGGCGTCGGGCGACGTCGGGATTTATCGATTGAGCCGGCTTGAAGATCAAGGAATTGCTGCGGTTTCGAAGCTCCCCTACTCGATACGTGTTCTGCTCGAGGCCGTTCTGCGATCTTGCGATGGTTATGAAGTCACCCAAGAAGACGTAACCAACCTCGCCAAATGGAAGGCAGCCAAGCCAGCCGAACTCGAAATCCCGTTCAAGCCAGCGCGTGTTGTTCTCCAAGACTTTACGGGCGTTCCGTGTGTGGTGGATTTGGCTGCGATGCGGGATGGCATGCGTGCGCTGGGTGGTGACCCGAAAAAGATCAACCCACTCATTCCGGTCGACCTTGTTATTGATCACTCGGTTCAAGTCGACTTCTTCGGTCAAGCGGATTCGCTTGCACGAAACGTCGAGATCGAATTCCAACGCAATAAAGAACGCTATGAGTTTCTTCGCTGGGGACAACAAGCACTTGATAACTTCCGCGTGGTTCCTCCTAACACGGGCATTGTTCACCAAGTCAATCTTGAATTCCTGGCGAATGTTGTTTTCAAAGGCAAAGATTTCAAAGGTGTTGTTGCATATCCTGATTCGCTGGTCGGTACCGATAGCCACACAACCATGATCAACGGACTTGGCGTTCTAGGTTGGGGTGTAGGTGGAATCGAAGCAGAAGCGAATATGCTCGGCCAACCGCTCTATATGCTGATGCCTGAAGTTGTTGGCTTCGATCTCACCGGCGTGCTGCCTCCGGGTTCAACAGCAACCGACATGGTGCTTCGAGTCACTGAGATCCTTCGAAAAGAAGGTGTTGTGAATAAGTTCGTCGAGTTCTACGGGTCGGGGGTTTCGGGGATGTCGCTGGCCGACCGTGCGACCATCGCGAACATGGCTCCTGAATACGGCGCAACGATGGGCTTCTTCCCTGTCGACAACGAAACGCTTCACTACATGCGACGAACCGGTCGCAGTGAAGAGACAGTTCAATTGGTCGACCGCTACATGAAGGAACAAGGGCTCTTCCGAACCGATGCTCCTTCTTCAATCGAATACACCAAAGTTCTGAAGCTGGACTTATCGACGATCGAGCCTTCACTTGCAGGACCCAAGCGACCTCAAGACCGAGTCCCGTTGAAGACCGTCAAGACCTCGTTCGCTCAAGCGTTGTCCGCACCGATTGCAACGCGAGGATTTGGACTCACCGCCGAACAACTTCCAGCGACCGCCACCGTGCATAACAATGGTCACACGACCGACATCGGTCACGGAGCAGTCGTCATTGCAGCGATCACTTCTTGCACGAACACAAGCAACCCATCAGTAATGCTTGGCGCAGGTTTGTTAGCGCAGAAAGCCGTCGCTCGAGGATTGACAGTCAAATCGTTCGTGAAGACATCGCTCGCACCTGGATCTCGCGTGGTGACCGATTACTTGACTAAAGCTGGCGTCTTGGAGCCGCTTGCCAAGCTTGGTTTCCATGTTGTTGGCTATGGTTGCACAACGTGCATTGGCAACTCGGGACCGCTGCCAGAAGAAGTTTCTTCAGCGATCACCGCGGGCAATCTCGTCGCTGCAGCAGTGCTCAGCGGTAACCGAAACTTCGAAGGCCGAGTGAATCCTCACACGCGAGCCAACTATCTCGCCAGTCCCGCTCTGTGCGTTGCTTATGCAATCGCAGGGACGATGGACATCGACTTCGAAAAGGAACCAATCGGCATGGATCCAGAAGGGAAGCCCGTTTTCTTCAATGAGATATGGCCAACACAAGAGGAAGTCCAAGCTGCCATCAATGCGGCTGTTCTGCCTGAGATGTTTGTTACGCAGTACAAAACAGCGTTCACCGACAATGAAGCTTGGAACAGCATTCCAATCACTCCTGGCGAGCTCTATCAGTGGGACGACGCAAGCACCTACATCCAACGTCCACCATTCTTGGAGGGCATTACCTTGGATGTCGGTTCCATCAAACCGATCACGGGGGCTCGTGTCTTGGCGGTGCTAGGAGATTCAGTCACAACCGATCACATATCGCCCGCTGGCGCGATCACCAAAGACGGTCCTGCAGGTCGTTTCTTGCAAGAGAAGAATGTCGGCGTACGTGACTTCAATAGCTACGGTGCACGTCGTGGTAACGACCGCGTGATGGTACGTGGAACTTTTGCTAACATCCGCATTCGCAATCAAATGACCCCAGGGATCGAAGGGGGAGTAACAAAGCTTCTACCCGAAGGCGAAGTCATGTCGATTTACGATGCAGCGATGAGCTACAAATCAAAGAAGACGCCGCTTGTGATTCTTGCAGGTGCAGAGTACGGCACAGGAAGCAGCCGAGACTGGGCAGCTAAAGGAACACTACTGCTAGGTATCAAGGTCGTAATCGCCGTATCTTACGAGCGTATCCACCGAAGCAATCTAGTTGGCATGGGCGTGCTGCCACTTCAGTTTGCAGCAGGTGAAACAGCTCAGACTCTTGGGCTGATTGGTGAAGAGATTTTCGACTTCACAGCACTCGATGATTCGCTGAAGCCTCGTAGCACAATCGAAGTTGTCGCAACCGCGATAGATGGATCGAAGAAAACCTTCCAAGCAATGGTACGAATCGATACACCTGTCGAAATCGACTACTATCGCAATGGTGGCATTCTTCCAACCGTACTTCGCAAGCTCGCTAGCGAAAGCTAATCAAGAGATATTGATTACACCACTTAGGCAAGTCCCTCCACAGACTTGCATCTACACAGCAGGCTTGAACTTTAGGTAAGAAGTGCGTGATCGAATCTCAATTATGCCGAGCCGAATTCGTAAGGTTACAGAAACACCATTGAGTAATGAAGCGGGCAGAGGTCTTACGACATCTGCTACGACTAGATAGCCGGAAATAAATTTTGCGGTAGCCGAATTCGAAAGAATTTAGAAGGTCACGAAGCCAGCCCGTTGTAGTTTCAACAACTAGCTGAATGAGCTAGTAAACCCCATAATTTCGCTTGAAACTATTAGTCATGAAAAGAACCTTGAAAAATTAAAATTTCATTTCAAGAACTCGTATTGACGTAAACTCTACGTGCCATCTATGTTTGTCTTCGTCAGGCAACGAAATGCATGAACAAGATGTTCACGCGTTTTGAAAACTGAGTTTGCAAGAACGATTCCAAGTTGATAAGGTATCAGAACACGACGACTTTAAATCGATGATTACAAGACACGGATTGTCTGCGGTCATTATTGGATTTGAACTCGGCGACGCGGGTGGATGTTAGCACGGAAGTTCACACACCCGTTTTTTATGTCACGAGACATTAGTTCTGCTCACTTTAGTGACTCGGTAAGTATAAAATATTGGTTGATTTTCCTCCAAGGAGAACGGCCCCAAACATCGCTCCCGGAACGTACCTCGTAGTCCTTCGCCCCCCTGGGACTCGTTCACTTCCGGGAGCTTTTTTTATTGCTGTCCTGTTATAAAGACTTCCTTTAAATGTTTGTTTTTAAAGGTTCGTCGACTTACAGGACAAAGCCTGAGCCAACAGTGCAATCGTGATTCTTAAGGCAATTCCGACATAGCTTTCCATCGCGTTAACTGTTTGTTTGCATGCTAGCTTCTCTGGGGTATCATGGAGCAGTGTAGGGAGCCTGTCCCGAATACTTGCCCGCCGCCATCTCTGGCAACATGTAATCTCGTTCGAAAGACACTGATGAAAGCAACAACGTCACAAGTTTTTGTGTTGCTACTTGTTATCGCTTCTACGGCAAATGCAGTCGCCACAGAAACTTCTGAAGTTTCGTTTAACCGTGATGTACGACCTATCCTCTCAAACTACTGCTTTGGGTGCCATGGACCAGACAAACATGGTCGACAAGCGGACCTTCGACTAGATGATCGAGATGCCGCATTGGAGTCCGGTGCATTTCACCCGGGTAACGCATCCGAGAGTGCGATGATCGAGCGTGTTCTGTCGACTGATCTGGATTCCGTCATGCCTCCACCGAAGGCTGGCAAGTCATTGAAACCAGAGGAAATCGCGATACTGAAAAAGTGGATTGATGAAGGAGCCGCCTATCAATCGCATTGGGCATTTCTTCCCGTCCCCAAACTTGTTCCTGTTCCAAATTTCGTTCCAGATTCAAAATTTAACAAGGCGTTCAAAAGCGACATCCAAAGCAACTCGAATTGGATGCGGTCTGACATAGATCGATTCGTCTATCAACAATTGAAAAGCCTACGGATCGAGCCAGCAGTCGAAGCGTCTCGGGAACGTTGGCTTCGACGAGTGAGCCTTGATCTTACAGGATTGCCGCCGACGCTAATGGAGTTGGATCAATTCCTGAGCGATACTTCGTCGGATGCTTATGAACATGTCGTAGATCGTCTGCTCGGCAGTGATGCGTTCGGTGAACGCATGGCGAATATGTGGCTGGACGTTGCGAGATATGCGGACACATTCGGCTACCAAGCAGACATTGATATGGACGTGTGGCCATGGCGTGACTGGGTGATTCGCGCGTTCAATCAGAATCTTCCTTACGACCAGTTTATACTTTGGCAAACCGCAGGTGATCTACTCCCCGAGTCTGGCCTAATCAATACTGAGCCGATGGCGCTAGCCACGGGTGACACATCAAGCGATATTCCATCAGATAGAACGAAACCCGAGGCTAGCGCCTACGGCTCAGGAAGAACCTCAAATTCATCAGACCTTTCCGAGTCATTCAAAGACCAAACCGCGTTGGATCAACAGTTGGCAACTACCTTCAATCGGTTACATCGTCAAACCAACGAAGGTGGTAGTATCGAAGAAGAGTTCCGCCAAGTCTACATCGCCGATCGCACGGCGACCAACGCGACCGCCTTCCTGGGCATGACCTTTGAATGTGCTCGATGTCACGATCATAAATATGATCCGATTTTGCAAAAAGATTTCTACCAGCTTGCCGCCTACTTTGCGAATATTGACGAGCACGGGCTCTATTCTCACTTCACCAAGACATCACCCACTCCGACCCTTTTGCTTTATGACGGTGATCAAAAACAGCAGCATCAGAATAGCTTGTCGAAAATCAAGAAACTGCAAAGCGAACTTCAGCAGGCAACCGATGCAGCACGCAGTCGATTCGAAGTGTCATCTTCAGATCTATCTTCAAACGCATCTTCAGACGCCATCACTCCGCCATCAACGCCGATCTCGGATTTAGATTTTCCGCTTGAAGGGGATGTTGAAGGCGTCGTGGGCAAGGCGATGCAATTCAACGGTGATGATGCTTTTGTGTGCGAGAAAGCCCTCCAGTACGGTCGTAACTCTCCTGTGTCGTTTTCAATGTGGATCAAGCCAGGACCGATTGAAACAGGCGGGACTATCGCACCGTATCAAACTGTATTACATCAGTCGGTAGCTGCAGAAGACTCGGCTTTTCGTGGTCTGCAATTGGTTTTGCGAAATGGACGCCCCGAGTTCTCCTTGATTCATTTTTGGCCAGGAAACGCAATTCGCGTGACGGGCCCGGAGGCACTCGCACCAGACGTGTGGACTCATCTAACAATCACTTACGATGGAAGTAGTTCTGCATCGGGTGTTGCGATGTACGTTAATGGTTTGGCTGTGAATCTTGATATCGCTCGCGATCAATTAACTCGCGACATCCTTCATCGTGCAGAGTGGCATGATTCCAGTCCCAACTCTGCACCACTGGCTCTAGGTGCGCGATTCCGCGATGTTGGCTTTCGCAATGGTTGCCTAGATCAACTACAAGTATTTCATCGACGGCTATCGTCATGGGAAGCCGCACTCGTTGCCAGTAGTAACTCCGAGTTCAATGTTACTGACGACATGAAATGGGATCACTTCATCACAAACGTGGATTCCGATTCGGTCGCTGCAAGCAAAGCTCTCCTGGATGCCTATCAACAAGAAAACGAAATCGTATCCAAAGTTCGTCAAATCATGACGATGAAAGCCGCAATCGTCCCTCGCTCGACGCATTTGCTTTTACGAGGAGCTTACGAGTCGCCTGGCGATTTGGTCCAAGCAGATACCCCTTCGTTTCTTCCCAAGCTCAAGCACACGCCCCCCCAGAATCCGGATGACGCACAAGACAGACTCGATCTGGCGAAGTGGATGATCGACGATCAGAATCCGTTGGTAAGCAGGGTAGCAGTTAATCGATTTTGGCACCTCTTCTTTGGTCGTGGACTTGTGGCAAGCTTGGATGATTTCGGTAACCAAGGTCAACCGCCGACGCACCCGGAATTGCTCGATTACCTGGCCGGCCGATTCGTGCGCGAGGGCTGGTCACAGAAGCGACTCATCCGCGCGATCGTGCGGAGCGCGGCATACCAGATGGGCAGTG
>JANODQ010000591.1:0-2322 GCA_031412775.1 Pirellulaceae bacterium
GTATCGGCAGACCCAAGGTTGTCGTTGACGATGCGGCAGGAACCCGGAGTCTCAACTACACCCGGCACAGTACGGTGGAGGAGGAGACCATTAGCGGGGGTATATTGGCTGGCCAGAAACTGGAGCAGGACTTCGATTCGCTGCTCCGGCCCCGTTCCCACACTGCCTCATTCGGCTCCCAACCACTCGGCGAAACCATCTACGGCTACGGTTTCTCCGGTGCTGTCCAAAGCGTGAGCGGAAACGGCGGCACCGCCAGGTATTTCCGTCATCCGCAGAAACGCACCATGGACACCGTGACCTATACCAAGTCCGGCGAAACCACCCCATGGCTCCAGAGCACCCGGAAACACGACCCGGCCAACCGCCTGACTCGAATTACCGCGCACTTGGTGGATGCCGGGGTGCAAAAGCCAGTCGATCACCATGCTTATGCCTACGATGATCTGGATCGTATTCAAAAGCACACCGACATCAGCGGCGCGTTCTGGAAATACGGCTACAACGCCACCGGTGAGGTGACCGGCGCGACCAAGATACTGCCCGGCGGCACCACCGAGGTGAACGGCCGCGCCTACCGCTATCACTTCGACGGCATCGGCAACCGGACTCAAGTCGAACAAAGCCGCGATTCCGGCCAAGCCGACCGCAGCTTCGGCTACACGCCCGACGCGCTGAATCAATATGCGGCGATGACCCATCCGGACTTCGTTGATGTCGCTGGTTCCGCCGCGCCCGCCGCCACCGTCACAGTGAACAGCCAGCCGGTCACCCGCCAGGGCGGGCATTTCCGTAAGGAGCTCACCGAAGACAATTCGTCCGGGCCGCAATGGATCGACGCCAGCGTCACAGACGGCACCACGATCACCGACGGATCGCTTGCGCTTCCCGCCGCCTCAACCACCCCGACCTACGATGAGGACGGCAATCTCACCTTCGACGGTCTCTGGAATTATACTTGGGACGCCGAAAATCGACTCATCCGTTGCGAGCGGAGCGCGTTCCTCGTCAGTGCCGGAGCTCCTTATCTGCGGGAGGAACACGACTACGACACCATCGGCAGACGGATACGTACCTCAATCTTCACCACCAGTGGAGGCACAACACCGGCAAGTCGCACGTTGTTTGTCTTCGACGGATGGAAGTGTGTGGCGGAACTCGACACTTTGTCCGGCAACCAAGCCGTTCGCAAATACACTTGGGGCCTCGACCTCGCGGGCAGCATCGGCGATTCGAGCACAGGCAACGTCGGCGCCCTGCTCTGGCTGGTGGATACCGCCTCCAACAAGACCCACGTCTATCACTACGAAAAGAACGGTAACGTCAGCGGCCTGGTGGACGCCACGACGAGCAAGCGCAGCGCAAGCTACGAGTATGACGCCTTCGGACAGTTGATCGCCTGCCACGGCGACTACGCAAAGAAGAACCCGTTCACCTTCTCAACCAAATACACCGACTTCACCACGGGGCTGTGCTACTACGGGTATCGCTGGTATTCACCATCGTTCGGACGATGGCTGTCAAAAGATCCAATTGAAGAAAATGGCGGATTAAACCTGTATGGATTCATCACAAACAATCCTATATCATACATTGACATACTCGGGCTTGAAATCCTAACTCATGCCACGAATGCGAGCGCTGGAGCATCAATTGTTACTGGAGGATTAGACGGACCAACAACAGGCAATATCTGGCTTTCCGGCCCCGGGAGCTTCTCCCCGACGAACGAGGTGTCTTTACATTATGACGCCAATATATCTTCCGCTAAGGATATACCAGAATGCGTATTAAAAGAAGGAAACCTTGCAGGCAATCGCGCAGCGAAGGGCCTTGGAGACCCCTTAAGAAATCCTGTTTTTGGAGGCGCTAAATGGGCATACATTAACGACTGGCTTCAAAAGCAAACTCACGATGTGTGGCGAATTAAAAACGAACAAGGATACCATTATGCATTTCGTTCGCGTTCTGCCTGGCAAAATGCGAAACCTGTATTAGTTAGAGTAGGTGGTCCCCAAAAAGGAATAGTGCTAAATGCACTAAAAAATTCATACGGAGAAATACGAATCACATCTAGGGCTGGAACAGCAATACGCATTGGCGGCAGAGTCCTCTTTGCTGCGGCAGCGGCAGTTGATGCCTATGATATTTACACGGCAGAAAATAGAGCAAAAACCACAACTGTCGTTGCCGGCGGATGGATCGGAGCGAATATAGGGGCACGGGGAGGTGCTATAGCCGGAGCAGCAATAGCAGGCATTGGAGGACAGGCCGGCCCTCAAGTGCTGGTGCCTGAAGAAGTGGTGACCATGCCCGTCGGAG
>JANODQ010000592.1:0-5729 GCA_031412775.1 Pirellulaceae bacterium
CCTTAGGTGCGATTGTCGCCATTCCAATCGTGGTTGCTTAAAAAGTTTGCCTTTCCGGGGCCCACCTCTCCTTTTGTTCTTGAGTTGCCTAGTTATTAGTGGCCTAGTTGGCGAGTCGTATTGAGTCAGGTTTGGGAGCAGGTCCGATCGTTCGCCGTTCGCGCTGGAACCTTGATCTTTAGCACTTCCATTTTGCTGTGGGCCGCCGCCTATTTCCCCTCGGATCATCGTGAGGAAAATCAATTGGTTGCAAGGCTTGAAGCCATCGACACACAAGCTTCGCAAGCCCTACAACTTGAAAACGTTAGTGGCAGTGATATTAATGTCGAAGCGATCTCCATGCGAATCAATGAACTTCGCGCGACGTCAATCGAACAAAGTTTTTTAGGACGTTTCGGTAGATCCATCGAGCCTGTTTTTCATGCCGTTGGTTGGGACTGGAAGATCGGGGTGGGAGTAATCGCATCGTTCCCGGCCAGAGAAGTAATTATCGCAACGCTTGGGACTATTTATTCGCTTGGCGGTGATGTTGATGAAGGAAGTGCATCACTGGCCGAACAGCTTCGAGCCAGTAAATGGCCCGATGGACGCCCCGTTTTTACTTGGGTCACTGCTCTTTCCATCATGGTTTTCTTTGCTTTGTGTGCTCAGTGCGCTGCAACCCTAGTTGCAATCAAGCGGGAAACAAAGACATGGTTCTGGCCCGTCTTTACATTCGTCTATATGACCACATTAGCCTACTTTTCAGCTATGTTGGTCTACGTCATTGGCAGCCGATTTTAGCTCACTTAAGTAAGTTACCTAGGCAAGTCTCTCTGCAGGCTTGCAACATCAACCCGGCAATCCCGTAGCCTGTGGCTTGGACTACTGCTTAGGGACAGCATTAATCGTCCAATAAATTTCTTCAACGAATGCAACACCATCTGCATCTTTCAAGTTGAGCTGAAGGTGTAACTGGTTCACCGGTTTAATATCTGGTACCTGCAAATCGACGGACCGTCGGTCGTTGGAAAGTGTCACTTGTGTCACATTCAGCTTTTGCTTTCCGATTTTACCGGTGTCAGGGTTATACATGTCGGATCCGTAGCTCGAATTCCATTTGTAGTTCCACTGCTCTGCGACATAAGAAGAAACTTTGGATGCGGTTTCGCTATCGAGTGGGAAATTGAAGCTTATTTTCAGTCCCTTGGATTGCACTTGGCAATCAGTGATCATTTTAAGCTTTCGGCCTGTGTAACGAACGCGTTGAATTCCTTTTTCCTCCAGTCCCGGACGACCATTATCGTTCCAGCCATTCAGTCCGGTCACGTAGACTTGTCCATCGACCGGGTTCACTCGACCTCGCATGATTCCCGTAACGAAGTCGTGCGGCACTCGGACGATTGCAGCCTGCGGTAGTCCGTTTACTTCTTGCATCATCACGTAAAACATCCAACCTTTTCCAAAGCTCGTGTGAAGCAAACGCCCAGCGATTGGCCCCCATCGCTTATCATCTACCCAAAGTTGCCCTCCCGACGAGTTATCAACATCTTGCGGCATCCAAATCATTGGCTGGTCAAAGGTCGTTGGTGGGACGACTTTCTTATGATCGATCTTCCCGCCATCGGGTGCCCAAGATTTGTTTCCGGACGTTTGAACATATCCATAAAAGCCATCCTGCTTTACGAGATTGATTTTTGAAGCGGGCATCCATGTCCCCTGGTTATCGCTGACAGTCAATCGATTATCAGGAAGGATTCCTAAGCCGTTTGGAGTACGCAAACCAGTACATACAACGCTTGTTTTTTTGCCGTCAGGGGAAACTTTGATGATGGCTCCCGGTAAGACGTAATCGGTGTATTGACCACATTTGGCGTAGTAAAAATTACCTTCCGAGTCTGTCTGGAGATCAAAGTTGAAGGCATGGAAAAATGTTGAGACATCGCTATCAGCGCTAAAGCTCTCGTAGAAATCAGCCTCACCGTCGCTATTGAAATCCTTAAGACGAGTCAGACGATCTTTACAAGTGACATAAATCGTTCCATCTACAACTTTGATTCCAAACGGCTCGTACAAGCCGCTAGCAAATCGTTTCCATCGTAGATTAAGCAAATCATTATCGACACCCGAAACAATCCACACGTCACCACCGGTTGTCGCTACTGCCATGCGTCCATCGGCAAAGAAATCAATTGCTGATGTGCGGAACCAAGTATTCCATGGAGTTGTTTCGGGGATCGAAATTGTGTCTACGGCATAGGCACCTTTTTCATACCCCAAGTAACCAACCGTCGGAGACATTTGTGGCCACCGTAATTCTCCGCCACGAGTTTGTTTTGCGGGATCAATTTGCGTCGCTTGTAAGCTCTTCAATTTCTCGAGATCGGTATCACCTGTTCCTTCGAATGTAATTACCTCAATCAATCGGGACTCGCTATCAGCGGGAATTCGCAAGACGGACCGATGTTGAAGGTCTATGTTCCAGGTCATTCCTTTGGTGTCACCGAGAACTCTTGAGGCAGTAAACGCGCCGAGTTTATCTTGGCCTAATTTGCCTCCAACGGCTCCGATTGCAATGCACTCAGTTGCATCGCCATTCTTGTTGGTCTGTCCTGATACACCTAGAGACTGGGGTGATGAAAAGGGTAGTTTTTCTGACCCGTAGCCGCTTGGCTCGGTTGCCGCCTGTTCAATTGTGGCAATATCGAAACCCGTGGCTAGCGCCACCGGCTCAGGTTTCATGAGCCTACCTAGGGACATAACGCCGTGATCGAGTTCGTTTAAATCTTCAAACTTCGCAGTGGCCACTACGATCTCTTTGCCTGGCCCGATACGAAGCGTACGTCTTACAGAATGGGTCCCTTCGATCGAGCTTGGGACTTCAAGTACTTCTCGGCCATCAATGGCATAGCTGAGTACAACTTGATTATCGTGAAGATAATGCCCATTGTATTCAAGCCACTTTGGCGGTAGCGGTCCCCGTGCGAGAAGACCCTCTCTCGAGTAGTCCAAAGAACTTTCGTGACCCCACTGCCAACCGGCTAAACCTGGTAGCTGTTTGCCTTTTGGTTCAGGATAGCCTTCACCGCGACCACGTTGATGTTGTGTCTGATCTAAATCAAGGAAGCCGTCTTTCCAAACGCCCGCTTGGTCGAGTGTATGGAGGTTGTAGGAAAGAGTTAACCCCCCAATCTTGACGGTTAATACACTGGAGATATCGGGTCCAAGTTGCGAGGCCAGTGCGGGCCCATAATCGCGATCGCCTGACGACTTGAAGTCTCCCATTTCTGAACCTTTCGGGAGGCTTGCTAGATAGTCGTCGGTGATGGGTTCATAGCCTGGATTCGATCCCTTCATGAATCGTTCGCGAATGTACTGAATAACTTCATACCGTTCCTTTGGTGACAGATGCGTTGTTGCTGCCATCAATCCATTACCACGCGAAAGTGTCATCATCATGCTGTATGGATCAGAACCGAACTTTAGTTTTTGAGTTCCGAATGCGCGGGCTGTGGCTAACGATGGGGTGTTCCCATCCATCCCGTGGCAACCTGCGCAATAGCCCTCGAATGTTGCCTTACCACCGGTAAGAGCCTTCGCAAGTTTTGACGCGGATCCTTTGCCAGAGTTGGGCATCAGCTTTTGCAGTATGGCTGCATGGTTCAAATTACCTGTGTCATCTTTCATTACTAATTGCTCAGGAGTCGGCTTCAGTTCGCTTGCGCGTTGCTGCCCACCTTTAGCGATCTCCATCAAGTAACTCGCCAAGTCGAGAAAGCTTCGCTCCTTTTGAATCGCAGAGATCAATCCGTCTGGCATCATCGACTTGTCGCTTACCGATCGCTCTTCAATAGTGTCTTTGGCGACTGCGATTTCTTTTTCGAGGTTCGTCGCATCACGAAGAACCAATTGTTCTTCTGTTTCTCGAACGATCATTCCGCTGATAACATTGCCGTCTTCGGTGAGTAGCTTATGAGTCTCGTATCCTTTTCGTATTTTCCGCGATGGATAGAGAAGAGACTCGATAATATGGACATTGAAAGCTTCCCAATCAGTAACTTTATCTGCAGCTTGAGTCAGGTCAGGTCCAAGGGGTGAGACGCTAGAATCTGCAAAGTGACACTTGATACAAGCGGCTGAGGATGTATAGAAAATGAGCGCTCCACGTTTCGGGTCTCCACGCAAGGCAGCGTCTCTCGCAAGCACGCCGACATCGATACTTTTAAGTCTTTGGTCCAGAGAAACCACTTCATTGCTCAAGACTTGTGTTTCCCAAGTCGCAGATGCTGCGAAGCAAACACAGCTAAAGAGCATTGGAAAGAGTATGGGAAAGAGCATTGGTTTAATGCTTTTGAGACGTTGGTACGGCAATTGATCACCCGAGAGTATTAAATTGGCATGTCGCAAAAGAACAAGTGTAGCTGAAGCTTAGACCGTTGCCTAACGCGAACTGAGGCCGAATAAAGCATGTGCTTTCTTGATTAGATTAGTTAGCTTGCGAATCGTTTTTTCGGCGGGCGCGTTCCGATCTCCTATCGTTCTCGAATTGGGCCTTTTGCATGAATTGGATATCAATTCAAAGCCCATACCGATATGAACAAAGCTTGATGCTAATCATGTTGGAATAGCTACAACTGCGGGCGCTGCAACGTCCAAGGACGCTAGCGTTGGCGGCTCGAGGCTGATTGTATTGGGTCGCCGACGTCAAGACGACTTCTAAGATCGCCTCATGCTCAAAAAAGCGAATGCCTTGAGAGTTCACATTCTTGAAAGATTCCGCCTACTGGTGATCAGCGAGAAGCGTCGTTTGTTTTGCTTGTAGTTTGTGAGGGCGGATGGAAGTCGCATTTAGGATAAGTTACTATGGATATAGTAATTGAGCATTTCACGCGGTTCCCCTCCCTCCATGAATCCCACCCATTCAATCATGAAATCTATCGCTTCGTTCGTCTTTGTGGCGTTATTCGCCTTGTCATCTTTGCATGCTGCCGATGGATTGAATCCATCAAATCCAGAGCGTAACGTGCAACCCGGTATTCCTCAGGGAAAGATTACCTCTGGCGTGTTTGAAGGAAGTCAAGTCTTTCCTGGCACGCGTCGTGATTACAGCCTATACGTGCCGTCGCAGTATTCTCCCGATACACCAGCGAATTTAATGGTTTTCCAGGACGGAAACAGTTACGCGAAGCCCGATGGTGCTTATCGCGTCCCAGTGGTGCTTGATAACTTAATTGATAAAAAAGCGATTCCCGTAACGATTGCGTTGTTCGTCAATCCTGGCACCGTTCCAGCTCTGAAGCCAGATGCCAAAGATCGGAGCAATCGTTCGTTCGAGTACGATTCGATGGGCGACCGTTATTCGAAATTTCTTATCGAGGAGTTTCTTCCGGTTGCACTCAAAGGATTAAATGTATCTAGCGATCCGAAGCAACGTGCAGTTTGCGGAAGTTCTTCTGGTGGGATTTGTGCATTCACGGTCGCTTGGGAAAGACCTGATCAGTTCGGTAAAGTGCTGAGCCATATCGGTAGCTATACCGACATTCGTGGTGGATGGGCTTATCCTGGTTTGGTCCGAAAGACAAAGTCGAATCCGAAAGCGATCAAGGTCTCGCTTCAAGATGGCAAGGATGACTTAAATAACCTCTTTGGGAACTGGCCACTTGCCAATCAGGATCTGGCTGCTGCATTAAACTTCGCAGGTTATGAGCATCAAATTGTTATGACCGGCGGCGGTCACAGTGGCGTTTGGG
>JANODQ010000593.1:0-4208 GCA_031412775.1 Pirellulaceae bacterium
CCCGTCGCCATGTTTCGCGTGTATTGCTCGTGGCCTGGCGTATCGGCGATGATGAATTTACGTTTCGCCGTGGAAAAATAACGGTACGCAACATCGATGGTGATTCCCTGCTCGCGTTCGGCTTTAAGTCCATCGGTTACAAGGGCCGGATCAAATTTGCCGCCAACGGTTCCGTGAGTGATGCTTTCGGATTCCAGTTGAGCCAACTGATCTTCATAGAGCATCTTCGAATCAAAAAGTAGCCGCCCAATGAGCGTGCTTTTTCCGTCGTCAACGCTACCGCACGTGATAAAACGTAGGAGTTCCTTGCGTTCGTGCTGCTCCAAGTAGGCGAGAATATCTTCTGAGATGAGATCGCTTTGATGTGACATATTTAGAAATACCCTTGCTTCTTCTTCTCTTCCATGCCCGCACCACCGGAGTCTTTATCGATCATTCGTCCCTGCCGTTCAGAGGTCTTGGTAAGCAACATTTCCTGAATGATTTCTGGCAGCGTAGTAGCGTTGGATTCGACACCCCCCGTAAGTGGGTAGCAACCGAGCGTTCGGAAACGAACCATCTTTTGCTCGATTTTTTCGCCCGGCTTCAGCTTCAAACGGTCGTCATCGACCATGATCCAGGTCCCATTTCGAAAGACGACAGGTCGTTCTTTGGCAAAATACAACTGAGGAAGCGGAATGTTTTCGAGATAAATGTATTGCCAAACATCCAGCTCCGTCCAATTCGAGAGTGGGAATACGCGAATACTCTCACCCGGATTCACTTTCGTGTTGTA
Organism: Pirellulaceae bacterium; assembly: GCA_031412775.1. Classification (GTDB taxonomy): domain Bacteria; phylum Planctomycetota; class Planctomycetia; order Pirellulales; family Pirellulaceae; genus JAIYDQ01. The sequence goes on from JANODQ010000593.1 coordinate 776, forward strand.
CAGGTTCCAAAGTTCCGGTCGCTGGTTCTTAGGATCCCAACGGTGAAATTTATCACGGAAGGAAAATACTCGCTCTTTCGCACGTGATTTCTCTTCGTCCCGACGAGCTCCTCCGAAGGCTGCGTCGAAGCCATATTGCGTCAAGGCAGCTTTGAGCGAATCCGTTTTCATGACTTCTGTGTGCTTCTCGCTATTCTCTGCCGGGTCGATTCCCAGCTTCAGCCCTTCGTGATTGATATTCACGTAGAGCTGAATTCCGAGTTCTTTTCGCACATATTGCTCACGAAAGGCAATCATTTCCTTAAATTTCCAAGTCGTATCGACGTGGAGAAATGGAAACGGCGGCTTCCCAGGGTAGAACGCCTTCAAGGCCAAGTGAGTCATGACCGCTGAGTCTTTGCCGATCGAATAGAGCATGACCGGTTTCTTAAACTCGGCAGCGACTTCTCGAATGACGTGGATACTCTCGGCCTCAAGCTGTTTGAGGTGGGTTAGGCTGTAATCATTCATAAAAACTCGGCAGATTTGAAGCGATTCCAAACAACCACCAAAAAATAATCCCAATCACTCAATTGCGTAAGGGGGAGGTTTTCTAAGAAGTTCGACAACCTGATCAGCACTGAGCCGATATTGCGAGCCACAGCTGTTGACCGTGCCATAGCTTGCACTAAAAGCACGCGAATCTTGCGGCTATGGCTGAAACCCAGAGAGTCCTCCGTTGAGGGTTAAACCAAGGTTTGGACTAGCTGAGCCACTAACTCGGGCTTGTTTTGGGCTCGCAAGTGCGAAATACGATCTGGCGGAACAGACATCTTTTCGAGGTTCAAAGCAATTGAATCCCAAACTTTCTCGCGTTTTTTGCCTTCGGACAGGTACAGCTCGGTGACCAGTTCTTGAACACGTTGAAGCGCGATATTGTCCCGGTTTTTGTAGTAGCTCTTGATGATCTTTTGTTGATGGCTAGAAAAGTTTTCCATTGGCATAAGTTTAGAGCCTTGTTAGTTTGATTTTAGTGAAAGAAACCGAAGAAAAGTTTGACCCAATGCTTCTCAGGCCCGATTCGTTTTCGGGGGGGGAAATCACCGGAATAACCCATTTCGGGGTCTTTATGTATCGAAAATCGAGCCGTCAGTTGCTGGTTCTAACGTTCAAAAAATTTTGAGACTGAAAAACTTTGGCTACTAGGGCAAAATCCTCTTTAAACAGAAGGTAATGCAGTTAATATAGGGTTTCTGGGCGGTTTAAAACAGTATCAAAACCAGTAGTTCACCATGCCAACATTCTTCGACTCTTTATCAATCCCACTTGAGCTGACTGCGTCCGCGGATTCGGTCTTCTTGGATCGGCACGGTCTGAGTCTTGCCATCACCAAAGAGCGACAAAGATCAGATCGCTACGGTTACTCGTTTTCAGTCGTTTCGCTGAAATTGTTGCTTAAAGCTGATGTGGATAGTGACAGACTTGCAGAGATCGAATGCATTCTTGCTGAGCGACTGCGTTTGACCGATGAGCGTGGGGTGAATCGCGATGGTTCAATTGTGCTTGTACTTCCGCAAACTGATTACGTAGGAGCAGTTGCAGTTGTTGAATCACTTGCTAAAGTCGCCTCGCTTGAACAGATTTATTTTAAGGCCGAGATCCACGTTTACCCATCGACAGAAGACGGGCATTTTGAATCTCATGGCTCTTCGGAGCGAACAAAGACATTGCGGTTTGGCGAAGGGAGTGATGAACCTGTACCTGTAACGCACTTTGACGAAAAGCGACCAACCTACGATTCGGCAGCATCTGTACAGTCGTTCTTGGTGGCTGAGCATCCTAGCTCGCTACATATGATCGCCAAGCCGTTTCCAAAATGGAAACGCTCGATGGACGTCGCATTTGCTGCGAGCGGGTTGGTTGTTGCTGCACCATTTTTGATTGCAACTGCCGTCGCTATTAAAGCAACTTCCAAAGGCCCGATATTCTTTCGTCAGTGGAGAACTGGCCAAAATAACCGACCCTTCCGCATTATGAAACTTCGGACAATGGTCGTTGATGCGGATGAGCTAAAGGATAAGCTACGCGAGATGAACGAGCGGGATGGTCCTGCTTTCAAAATCAAAAACGATCCAAGAGTGACTCGGGTCGGTAATTTCTTACGGTCCACAGGGCTTGATGAGTTACCGCAGTTGTGGAACGTCCTGATCGGCGAGATGTCGATCGTGGGTCCGCGTCCACTTCCGGTAGATGAAGACGCCCTCTGTGAGCAATGGCAGCGCCGCCGCTTGGATACCAAACCAGGAATCACTTGTTCATGGCAGATCGCTAAAAGTAGGAAGATATCTTTTGAAGATTGGATGCGAATGGACATTCGATACGCAACCTCCCGGAGTTTTAAAAAAGATTTGAGTCTGATGTTTAAAACCGTTGCATCAGTCGTGCTAGGCCGCGTTGGACACTAAACGCATTTCGCAGATGTCTCACGGATTGTGTCAGCCAACGGCTGCACCTCGTTCGAAAAAGTAGCGTGAAGTTACTTTTGTAAAAAGCACAACTGCTGGTACAGCATCTCGATCTTCTTTGGTACGAAACCGTGTCGTTTTGCCTCTCGCAAAGGTCGCCCAATAATGGCTTCGATTTCCATTGTCCGACCACCTAAAAAGTCCAGCCGCATGCTGCTGTCGTATGGCACCATTGAATCGGTATAGGTAATCATCTGGTCGATTTCCTTGTCACCGATATCGATCCCACAAGCTTTCGCAGAAGCTTGCGTTTCCCGCATTAAATCGATTGCTAACTGACGTGCTGCTGGGCTAGCCATAACTTTGTCGGTTGGAGCATTCATGGCAACGCTTAGGCCGTTAAATGGGATGTTCCACATCAGCTTTTTCCAACGCGAGTATTGAAGGTTTTCTACTAACTCGGTACGAATACCCGCATTGAGAAAGTCACGATGAATTTCATTCTGAATTGATTGTGAAACAGCCGGGCTTTTTCCGTCTTCGCCGAGATAAGCTCCCATCGCGATGTGACCATAATCCATATGTCGAATATGTCCGGGGCCAACCTTATTGCTGCATAAAAAACAACAACCTCCCATGACTTGACCCGGTCCGGAAACCGATTCGGAATCCGATTCAACGTGAAGGCCATTTTGAAGTACTAGCACTACAGATTCCTCTTTTAGAAGAGGTGTTATGAGCTCACGAATCAAGTGATTCTGCGTGCTCTTGAGGGCGATGATGATTACATCACATCGAGGCATCAAGTGTGCGCTCGAATAGGCTTTAATAGGACTCACCACAAAATCGCCAAGAATTGAATCGACTCGAAGCCCGTGCGATTGGATATGGTCGGTGTCTGATCGAGTTAGAAAATGGACATCGAGTCCTGACTTCGCTAGTAGCCCACCATAGAAGCCACCCAGTGCGCCGGCACCGACGATCGCATA
>JANODQ010000594.1:0-22665 GCA_031412775.1 Pirellulaceae bacterium
TCGCGGTATTGCTTGGCGATATCATCGAATCAATCCATGTTTTCTACGGATGGGAGCATGGCAACGGATGCATGACGAAACTCCCCAAGGAAGAGGAGCTTTTGCAAATGCCTGGGCGAGGGAAATTAGACTTTACCCCGATGGTGTCGGTACTTAAGAAGCATCAATATCAGGGTTGGACAGAGATCTTTATGCATCCTTTCCCACGCGGCCTCCCAATTCTCGAAACGACCAGTGCAGTGACGAACGAAATCAATCGATCGCGAGCCTATCTGGACAAGTGCCTTATGAACGCTTCATAATCCTTATTCCTCCAATGTGAAACGAGTGTGACTATGCCTCTCGACAGACGAAGTTTCATCGCCGGAACCGCGAGTAGTTCTGTTGCCGCGTTGGCCGCCAACGCACACGCCCAATCCGCATCCTCTAACAATCCGTCCTCTAAGGAAAACAAGATGTCGCAACCCAAAGTTTTAATCATCGTCGGCGATGCCACTGAGACCGTTGATACGCTCTATCCGTACTACAGGCTGATCGAAGGTGGTTACCAACCCGTGGTTGCAGCCCCTGAGAAGCGGCTGTACCAGATGGTGCTTCACGAAGTGAAACCGGGCTGGACCATCACCAAGGAATGGGAAGGCTACTCGATCCAAGCCGATATCGCATTCAAAGACATCAAGCCAGAAGAGTATGCAGGAATCTTCTTTAGTGGTGGTCGCGCCCCTGAATACATCCGAGAGGACGAAGACTTGCTAAGAATCACACGTTGGTTTTGGGAGAACAAAAAGCCCTGCGCGAGCGTCTGTCATGGAGTCGAGATTCCCGCTCGAGCCGGAATCGTCAAAGGTCTTCGAATGGCCACGGTTGCAAAATGCAAGTTTGACTTAGAAATCTGTGGCGGCATCTACGTCAATGAACCATGCGTCATCGATCGCCATATGTTCAGCGGCCGAACCTACCACGACAACGGCCAGTACATCGGCCCCTGGATCAAAGCCCTGGACGCGCAGCGCGGAAAGCTAAGCTAACTCAAGTAGCAGCGTCTCTCCGCAGACGTGCTCCCTGGGCTGATGAACCCTGGGCTGATGCACCCTGAGCCGATGGCGCTAGCCACGGGTTTTGATTTTGCTACTATTTGCAGGATAGCACCCGAGGCTACGGCCAAGGAAAATGCCCTTTTCATCACCCAATGCGAACTCTCTGCGTCTAGGAGAGACGCAGCTACTCAAACCACGGACGCGTCACGCTGCATTGACTTGAGCATTCTTCCTTACGCCTGCGGTTCAGTCATCGAGAATGGATCAAGAGCCTCGCGTAAAACTTCTTCGGGTAAGATTTTTTCGTCCAGGCAAAGCTGACGAATAGTCTTACCCGATGCGAAGGCTGCTTTGGCTAGTTTGGAGGCTTTTTCGTATCCGATATGAGGATTCAGGCTTGTCACCATCGATAGGCTCTGCTCGACAGACGCTTCACATGCTTCAGGGTTCGCTTCCAAGCCTTCCATGCAGAATTCAATAAAGGCGGTGCTGCCATGCGTGAGCAAGTGGATACTCTCCAATGCTGTATGCCCCATGACTGGCATCATAATATTTAGTTGAAAGTTGCCACCGGTTGCGCCACACATCGTCATCGTTGCGTCGTTGCCGATTACGCGAGTCGTCAGTTGCATCATGCTTTCACACATGACAGGATTGACTTTGCCAGGCATGATGGAACTACCCGGTTGACGATCAGGAAGGATGATTTCGAAGAAACCACAGCGCGGGCCCGAACCTAACCATCGAATGTTGTTGGCGACATTAAAAAGTGTCATTGCAATCGTTTTCAACTGCCCATGAGTTTCAACAAGCCCATCACGCTGCGCATTGGCCTCGAAGTGATTGGCTGCTTCGACGAATGGGATACCGGTCATCCTTGCAAGTTCTTGCGACACGCGATTTCCAAATTCAGGATGAGTGTTGATACCGCTGCCCACGGCCGTTCCACCAACGGGTAACTCGAGCACTGGATTGATCGCAAGCTTGGCTCGTTCTATCGACAGCTCGAGCTGTCGCGCAAAGCCACCGAATTCTTGGCCGAGTCGCAGAGGAGTTGCATCCATTAAGTGTGTGCGGCCAATCTTGATGACCTTATCCCATGCTTTGGCTTTGCTAACCAGTTGTTGATGAAAGGCTTCTAACGCAGGAATCAAACGATCACGAATCTCGATGGCGACTGCGACGTGAATAGCTGTCGGAAAAGTATCGTTCGTACTCTGCCCCATGTTGACGTGATCATTGGGGTGAATCGATTTGTCTTTTGAAAATCGATCGCCAACCATTAACTCGATAGCACGATTGGAGATAACTTCGTTCGCATTCATGTTGCTGGATGTTCCGGAGCCAGTCTGAAATACATCGATTGGAAACTCATTATCCATTTTGCCATCGATAACTTCTTGGCATGCATCCAGCATGGCTTGCACTTGGGCATCATTGAGTTTGTATTTTCCTGACTTGGTAAGCTTGCCAAGATCGCGATTAGCCACTCCGCATGCGAACTTAACGCGACCCATCGCGCGAACTAGTGGAGTCGGGAGACGCCAACCGGAGATCGGGAAATTCTCGACTGCTCTCTGGGTTTGCGAACTAAAGTAGGCCTTCGCGGGAACTCGGACTTCCCCCATCGAATCTTGCTCAATACGAAAATCAGACATGAATTGCTCAGGTTTTTAAGAGTTTTATCAATGAAACATTTGTAAATGAAACTCCATTTTGATACGAGTTGCATGAACCGGACAGGGGGGGCTAGCCGATCGCTCTTCTCCAAATTTGAAACCTGTCAGTCGCAGTCAACTAATAGCAACCTGCAAGAGAAATACAGCGGGCAATCTTTGCTATAATAAAGTGTGATCTTGCGACGCTCACTCGCCTTACCTCCCTCTCCCCCTTCTCAAGGTTAGCTTTATGAATCGCGTCAAATTACCAAAGATCGCGGCCTTTGTTTTTTGTCAGCTCGGCTTGTTTTCTCTCGGCGTGCTTGCTTTCAGCCCATCCACTTTACTGGCTCAGACAGCACCTCCCAATGTTGTGTTGATTGTTTCTGACGATCATGCTTGGGCAGATTATGGGTTCATGGGCCACCCAGCCATTCAGACTCCTCATCTCGATCGGCTTTCGCGGGAAAGCTTAACTTTCCGGCGAGGGTATGTCCCCTCGAGTCTCTGCTGTCCAAGTCTTGCCAGCATCATTACTGGAAAATACCCCCATCAGCATAAAGTCACTAGCAACGATCCGCCCAAACCCCCGACGATGGCGAGCGGTACGTTTCAGAAGTCGGCGAGCTTTCTCGAAGGCCGCGAGGTAATGAATCGTCATCTCGAAAGCATTCCGACACTGCCAAATATCTTGTCCAAGCAAGGCTACCTATGCCTTCAAACAGGCAAGTGGTGGCAAGGTCATTTTAGTCGTGGCGGCTTCACGCATGGAATGACCAAAGGAAGTCGACATGGTGATGAAGGGCTTTCCATCGGTCGTAATTCGATGCAACCGATTTGGAATTTCATGGATGAAGCAGCCAGCGAAAAGAAACCGTTTTTTGTTTGGTACGCGCCACTTATGCCACACGATCCCCACACGCCACCTGCGCGATTATTGGACAAGTATAAAGGAATCACGCCATCACCATATATAGCCAAGTACTGGGCGATGGTGGAATGGTTTGACGAAACCGTTGGAGAGCTCATGCAACAATTGGACGAACGCGGGTTAGCCGAAAACACCATCGTCTTATACGTAGCCGACAATGGATGGATACAAAATCCAGATGGTCCCAAGTATGCAGAGAAATCAAAGCAATCGCAGTATGACGGCGGCTTACGGACACCGATCATGATTCGATGGCCGGGCAAGATTGAACCCAAGTATTCAGCGTCGTTGGCTCAGTCGATCGATTTCTTTCCCACGCTTGTGAATGCACTCAAGATTAAAGCGGACACCGATTCGCTTCCAGGGATCGACTTGCTTGATGAATCGAAAGTCAGCAATCGGAAAGAGGTCTTCGGTGAATGCTTTACTCACAATGCAGTCGACTTAAACATCCCATCAAAAAATCTGCGTTGGCGATGGATGATTGACGGTAATCAAAAGCTGATCGTTCCAGATCCAATTAATGAACCTCAAGCGAAGGTCGAGATGTATGACCTGGCAGAAGACCCACAAGAGCTCAACAATCTCGCGGCTCGGCTACCGGATCGAGTGACCGAGTTAACTGCAAAGCTCAATCGCTGGTGGACTCCTTGATTACAAGCTTGATCACGAGCGATTCTCAAAGTCATTCATCTTCATATCGTTTGGACACGAATTTCGCGGACGACACTGAGCGGCGCCCTTGCATTACTTCCGTATTATGCGTGCAGTCCGAGTCCGAACCATTGTCACAGGCTGCGAAGGTGTAATGACTGGGTTGTCGCAATTGAGCTCGGTAAAATTCTAACGAGCTACGACCGCTGCTTCCGGTGCCGGAGCGGCGGCGAGTTCGTTCTGGCTTAACTCTGAATCGATCGGCTCCGTATCTTCGTTATCGACGACTTTCTCTTGCTTGGTCACAGAACGTCGTATCAGGACGGTTCTCTGGCGTTCGTCGAGTAGTTTCTTATTCGCGCGTTCCGGGTCAATCTGCGTCCAGCTTTCACGGTAATGTGTACCCGTGATAATGCGCAGTAGGTTTTGGTCTCGGTCTTGCCACTGAACTTCATAGAGGTTGTCCGAATAGCGTTTCATCGGACGGCGATTCACGAGGTCTCGATCTTCGATCAAGCACCATGCTCGAACATGGTACCTCGACAAGTCGGGCGCCCATTCGTAAAAAATCACTTGGTCGTACACGTGTCGTCCAAGGCAATCGTGAAAGTGGTTCAACTCAATTAGATCCACGTGTTCGGTGACTTCACGAGACGCCGAACCGGTACCAATCACTGTCATCACAAACGTAGCAAAGCTCATCAATCCCATGCTTCACGCCCTCCAACAAAAGAAGCGAAATCCCTAGTAGAACTCGACGCTGTTGACAGCGGAGCCTCGTGAAGACCACGAGCGGGATGATGGGGCTGAGAGGTATTAGCGTTCTATCCGAGCCTACCCATTTTCAATTGGATAAGGACACGAAAGGACGATCGGCGTCCAGCCAGCGGGAGAGGGAACCGCATTACATCATTACACTTCGTCATTTATAGAGGTCACGAGGGTTTCACGCTGGCATCGTTGCCAAGCTGCTAAAAAATCAACACAAGCAAAAAACAAACACTATCGGTCGTCCTGGCTCGATTATCAGTAACGCATCAAGATGCCCAGCGACATACTCGCCACCTTGACACACTGTAATCTCCAACACCAGTCCTTCCAACTAGCTTATTTCGGTTCACGCCCTCAAGTGCGATTCCTGTAAATCTTCACTTTTGAATAAATAATTCTCGATGCATGCTAATTTGTTAAGCTGCGTAAAGCACTCGACCTAAAACACAATCCATCTATCAAGGGTGAGTGGTTGGTCGAAATAAAAGTGTTACGGCAAATAATTGAACGCAACGAAGTGCAATGCCGACCAGTCGTCAAACCGATGTGCAAAGCCAAAAGACATTATCGAGTCGAAATTACCATGCAAAAGCATTTTTCTGTCACAGTCATCATCACGACGTTGCTTGGTCTTTGTGGCGACTTGAACGCCCACGATTTTTTGTGGGGAAATGCAAAAAATTCTACTTTTATTTCTTCGCCAGCTGTCGTCGAGGATTCTTCGCCCTACAAGATCATTCCGCGGCCAATTACGAATCATTTAGGAAAAACGTTACCGTACTCGTCCACTGTGCAGGCTTCCCCAGCACCCGCATTGATGGCGCTGCCAACGAAACCTTACGCCTACGGTTGGTTCGGCCCGCAAGACACCCCCCAATGGCAGCGTCATTTCGGGTACCATTCGAGGTTCACTCAGTGGACACTCAAGTAGATTATGGACTCTCGCTGTGGATTTATTGCTGACTTTGACCAATCGAAGTGGAACTATCGATTCCGCCATCGCTCCGAGTAGCGACATCGCTATCCAAGCCAACTCGACACCCATCGCTTTCATCGGGTTACTGATACTTGCGGTTCTGACCGCTTCCATGATTATGTGGTCGCGATTCGTGATCGCCTACGTGAAGGGCGTCCCCTTCTTTCCAAGCCTGCAACCTCGCCAGATCCAGCGTTGGGCACTCACAGATATTTTCATGGCATTGGCCTCGCTCTATCTGGTGTCGGCTTTAGCAGCAAGCTTCGCAACCAGAATCGGCGTTGATCGTAACGACTTGATCGAAGGCTCTGCTTCCTCGATACCGAAAGTTGCGATTGCCACCTTTCAGTTGTCAGCAGTCGTTCTCATGACGTTTCTTATCGCTGCTCGATATCGAGTTTCACTAGGCAACATAGGTTGGTCGACAAAGCACATCATCCACGATGTTCGCTTGGGACTACTCGCTTTCATCATGGCACTTCCGCCGATTTATATCCTGATGATTGCATCGACCGTACTGTTTAAAAAGCCTTACAACCATCCTGTTGTCGATGCAATTAAGAATGATCCCTCAAGCCTTCCGATGGCAATTTGGCTAGCTGTCGTCATCGCACCATTATTAGAAGAATTTGGATTCCGAGTTTTGCTTCAAGGCTTTTTAGAATCTCTCTCGCGTGGTCCACTTTCGTTGAGCTTGATCTTCGGAGGCCGACGCCAAACAGAGGATCAACGACTTGTTGCAACAGCTTCACAGGATTTAGACTCGAATTCAAAGACGGTACTGACTTCAGTTGATTCTCAAGCGGACTTCAAAGCCAAATCTTTCCCGAGTTCTCCTGCCAATCCCTACGAAGCAGTAGCTACCTCTACAAATGACTCCGCAAGTGATTACGCGATTCAGCCCGACGTCGACTTACAACTCAACGCCGATCAACAAACCATCACCGATGGCCGCCAGCTTCCTTGGTGGCCAGTCATCGTATCTGGCGTGTTGTTCGGCTTAGCCCATTTCGATTACGGAGCAAGCTGGTTACCACTCGCTGCACTTGGAATGGTACTTGGTTATCTCTACCGCATCACCAATCGAATTTGGCCAAGCCTAGTCGTACATTGTTGCCTCAATGGAATGACCATGCTGAATCTCACCATCATCACGCTCTACGGCGATCCATCGAAGATTCCATAAAACACAAGTATCTGCAAATCTTAGGGTCTATCCGGAAATGAATTCCGTGTTTTTCTTGGTTTTATGCGTCATTCGTATAATTAAACGCAGGGCCTTGTATCGAAGCACATCGTCGTAACATTATTCCAACGTGGCTGATTTGGATCATCGCTTCGCTTGAGTCTGTACGTCGTTCGTAATCTTTACTATTCCGTCGATAGCGACCGTGCCATGCGTTACTCCGCTCCACTACCCGTCTAATTCTCACTGGTAATTCTCACTGGTAATCCTCACTGGCGAAATTTTTTTCGCCTTTTGGCGGAGATTGCACTTCGATTGACCAGTTCGGACGTTCTCGACTGATCCAAGCAGTCAAGCTTTTGTTTCTATATTTATTGTCACCCAAGATCACTTTCAATCGAGGAAGGTCGTGTTCATCGACTGTTTCTAATAGGCGAGGGGCGGCTGTTCCATCGTCCGCGTTGGCTGCTGTGACGACGATTGCGATCAAGAGCCCAAGGACGTCCACAAGCAAATGTCGCTTTTTACCCTTGATTTTCTTGCCTCCATCGTAACCCCGTTCGTCACCTCCGATCTCCGTCGATTTTACAAATTGCGTATCGATACAGACCACGCTGGGGGTTGCTTTTCGACCTTCCTCCAATCGAATCCGCGTACGTAACGTCGTCAATACCTCAGTTCACGTGCCGTTGTTTCGCCATTTGGCAGAGTAGTCACACACGGTGCACTTGGGGTGAAGATCATGTGGAAGCAAATCCCACTGGCAACCCGTTCGATCGATCTAAAAAATTGCGTTGACCACCTCGCGCAACAAGACCTCACGAGGACGGCCACTTCGAATTTGGTTTGCCTCCTTTGTCAGAATCGGTTGAAGGATCACCCATTGGTCATCTTTCAGGTCGGTAGTATAAGCTTGACGATTCAATGAATCAGACATCACGCACTCCATTGCGAGGGAACTTAGTAGCAAACCACTAAACCTCGACAATTCCAGCGTTTACGTCAACTGCGATTTCCGGAGAGACTTTCAGTAACATTCATGACTGGCTAAACGAATACAGGACTCTTTCGAGTCCTGATATACATTTTTTTAAACCATTGCTGATCAGACGTTAGTCCAAGAAACCCACCAGCTCTTGAGAGCGGCTTGGCTGCTGAAGTTTTCGAACCGCCTTGGCTTCAATTTGACGAATACGCTCGCGTGTCACTTTAAAGATATGCCCGACTTCTTCCAATGTGTAGCTGTATCCATCTCCAAGTCCGTATCGGAGCTTGATGATTTCTCGCTCGCGATAGCTCAAGGACTTGAGAACGCGGGTAATTCGAATTCGAAGCATTTCTTGAGCTGCACCAATCGCCGGGCTTTCCGCCGTTCCATCGGGAAGTAGATCGCCAAATTGGCTGTCCTCGCTGTTGCCAACAGGACGATCCAACGAAATCGGATATCGGCTCATCGCGAGGACGCGGCGAGCTTCTTCGACGGTTGTTTCGGCTCGTTTCGCTGTTTCTTCGAGCGTTGGTTCGCGCCCAAGTTCTTGCAAAAGCTGTCTTGCAACGTTTCGAACTCGAGACATGGTTTCGACCATGTGAACAGGAATACGAATGGTACGACTTTGGTCTGCAACGGCGCGGGTGATTGCCTGACGAATCCACCAAGTCGCATAAGTACAGAACTTGAATCCTCGACGATATTCAAACTTGTCAACTGCTCGCATCAAGCCCGCGTTGCCCTCTTGGATAAGATCCAAGAAGCTGAGTCCACGATTACGATACTTCTTAGCGATCGAAACTACCAAACGAAGATTTCCTTCGCTCAATTGCTTCTTTGCACGTTGGTATTGAGTATAGACCTTGCGAACCATGTCAACGCGTTTGCGAAGACTTGTTGGAGTTTCCTGAGTCGCAACCAAAATTTGACGATACTCACGTTTTAGCTGTGCGACTTGCGATGGAGCAACATGTCGCGCATCAAGCTTTTTCAGATCCCCGGTGATCTCGTCAACGCGACGACTAAATTTTTCAAGCGTACCGATGAGTTGTTCAATTCGCTGAGTCCGTAGGCCCAATTCTTCAACCAATCGCACAGCCTTTCGCCGACGACGTGCTAAGGCTTGCCAAGCTTCTTGTCGCTTTGCGATCGAAAGGGTTCGCGTAAGCGCGTTTCGATAGTCGCGGCGATTCCTCTTCAACAAGGTCTCGAGCGTCTTTAAATTGTGCGGCAATCTCCCGAGGATCTGCTCCTTCTCAAGGCGGTCGGTGACGGAGACTTGAACAGTACGATCAAACGGAAGTTCTCCTGTATGGACACGGCGCAAAATCTTGTAGGCAATTTGAATTACATAATCGCATTCAAGTAGTTTGGTACGAAATCGTCGGCGCGTAACTTCAATAGTCTTTGCAAGGCGAATTTCTTCATGACGGGTCAACAGCGGGATTTCCCCCATTTGTGTCAGGTACATCCGCACCGGATCATCGGACCACGTCTCAGTCTCTTCGACACCAGCCAGCAAATCTTCATCGGCTTCAATCTGGATCTGCTCGTCCACAACCGCAGCGTCCGATGGACCGGGATCGCCAAGATCCTCTGATTCTTCCTCGAGGGACAGCTTGTGAAGCCCATCCAAATCGTTACTGCCACGTGGGGCGTCGTCATCAAAATCGACCAGCAGGCCATCAAACAAGGTTATACTCCTGAAACCTAGAGTTCTTCTATTGTGGGGAATCAATGCAAGCACCTGGAGTGAACCAAAGTACCCGCATCAAATATCAACCCTGAAAATAAATGTTCTTCGCAAATGAGCCGAAGTTTGTGTGAAAAATGTCTCTTATGCCGAATCTGTAATGCTGCCTAGCGGCATACAACGCGTATCGGCCTTTTCTCCACAATAGTCCAAAGCTCCGCTCCGTGTAGCGGAATTCGTTAACTTGACTATTCTCCGTCTCGCGGCCTCAGCCCACTGTTTACTCCCAATAAGATTTCCTAGATTTTAATCCAGTTAACCCCCTACATGCGCAGTATTGAAAAATAAACCGTTTCGCGAAGAGAGCACTCAGTCCGGTCAGGATTTTTGAAAGATAATGCAGTAAATCCTTATAGGGATAACGTATGCATTCTTTATTTCCCGGACGATCAAGCAACCCATCTCTTCGAAACTGTGACCCTGTCCTCCCATGACTCTCATAATTTTACCCAAGCTTCATCTTCGGTCTAGTCTTTTCTGCTATAGAATTCGGTGTTTCCCTCAGTTGAAATAGTAAAGTTTACCGAAGCCGAGTATCTGATAGCCAAGGCTAAAGGTATTTATTCGCTGATCGGTATAGCCATCCAAATCCGTCTAATTTAAGTCCCGGCAATTTCGGTCCCTGTATACAACTACGAAAAGCCGACCAAAGTCAATCAAAGCCCACTAAAGCAAACTATCGTGCAATACTTACTCCCGTGTCCTTGCGGCAATTCTATCCCAATCGCTCGTAGCCAAGCCGGTACTACCGTTCTCTGCCCTCAGTGCAACTCGACTCTCGACGTCCCCACCATTCGTGGAATGACAAACCTTACTCCAGTCGATGCTGACGGACTCAAAGATTCTGTTATAAACCTAACGGAGGGTCGGATCCTAAATAAACGAATTTCGGCACAAACTTCCAAAAGTACGCTCCGAAAGACTCTTACGGCACTTTTTTTTATTACCTTTGTCGTTGCAGGCCTCACGACCGCTCGATGGGGCCTAATTCGATATGCGACCCCAACGCCGTTCACTGTCGAAGATGAGATCAAGCAAGGAGCTGAAACCTTAGCCAGATTCACGCCCACAGACGCGTGGGATGCGTGGCAGTATTATCAGAATATGGGTTTTCGAGAGAAAAACCCGGCCCCCTACTATCGCGTAAAACGAGTAATGGAGTTGCAAGATGCGAACATGCGATTGGGTGCCATTGTCACCGCAGTTGCCTTCGCATGTTTGTTGGCGGCCATTTTTGTCGGTAGACGGTCAGCCTAATTCAAAGTTGGATAAGTTTGCTCAATTCAACACCGATGCGTGTCCCGAGCGATCTCTCAGTTTTAGGCAGGCGCCTCTCCTGCGAGTACTCGGTTTTTTATAGCTCACAATCAAGCTATTGGAATTTGTCGCGTGAAGCGAATTCAATAGGAATTGGCTAACTCCGTCGATATGTGAGTCCCCGCACTCTCTTACGCATCCAGCTTGTCAGGAGAGGCGAGCGTCCATGCCCATTCGCTTATTCAAACCGACCGACGAGTCCATAAACAGTGCGTCTACGTATCCGTCGGTTGACCTGGACTTGGCGGCGCATCCTATGCGCTTCATCTCCCAAGATTGGACTCTTCCAAGGACTATGTCACAAAAGTGTCATCCCAATCGATTCTAACTGATGTGGATCTCGGCATTAAATCTACTAGCGGTTTGACACTTGGATTTTCGGCAACTCTCTTCTCTCGACATAGAATCGCTGTGTTTGAATTGCAAATTTGGATTCCAAAATTGCTAGACTCAATTCACTTCCTATTTCACGGTGTGTACTAGGCGACCATTCGGAGTTCTGCTGATTGAGCTTGAACACCTTCAATGAACTCTTCGAAGATCCGGATGTCGAGTGCACTTGCTGCCGAGGATTCTGGATGAAACTGGGTGCCCATCGCAAACCAATTGTCAATATCACTTTCAAATGCCTCGATGATCCCGTCTTGACACTTGGCCGTGCATCGGAAACCATCGGCCAGACGCGCGACGGCCATATGATGGCGACTTGCTACTCGGATTTCACCTTCGCCATAAACACGACCGAGTATGGAATTGCTTTCGACTACTAGCGAATGTCGGTGATTCGGGTCTTGGTTATCGCGGTGTGGGAGTGCTCCTGGTACATCGATAGGAATGTGGTAGTACAAATCACCACCTTGAACAACATTGAGAAGTTGGTGTCCGACACCGATACCGAAGACGGACATTTTTCGCTCGCAAATTTCCATCGCCAGCCGTCGATCAAAACGCTCGCGACGAGCTTCCATCGGTTTGATGGAGCTGTGCATATGGAAACCATCATTACGTGGATCAAGGTCGGCTCCACCGGTCAAAACAAAGCCGTCGAGTCTATCTAATAGCTCTGACACTGAGTGTTCATCGTCGATAATGGGAACGATAACCGGGATACCGCCGGCTGCAGCGATATTATCAAAATAGCCCGCCGCCAAGAAACTGTAAGCTGTGACGCCTTGATGGCTCCCTCGATAATCCGCGTTAAGACCAATAAGTGGTTTCGACATTGAGAAGATCCCTTCCTCGAGCGAAAATGATAAAACAACGAATGCTACATCCGGCAAGGTTGACGATTTTCACTCGTGAATAAGGCTTTGCTATGGACTCGTGCTGAGAACTCATATAATGCCATTCACAGCGTCCGCGGCTGCGTTAAATCCGATTGCAATCCCTGCAAGAAACGATGTCATTATGTCGCATGTTTTCGCATTGAATAATTCAATAAACAAGCACATGTCTCACTTGACTCACGAAGCATATCAGCCGATTCACCACACGCAATAATTCATCCCTATTTGACAATCTTCACATTTGCTAGCACCATATCTAGTGTTTTGCAGCATCAAAACACACGGGGCTGGAGAGGATAGGCACAAACCGGCTGACTGGAATCTGCTACGACACACCCGAACGACCCCTCTTAATGTTTGCTTAACGCACCTTAAATATAGATAGTGCCTATGATCTTCAACCGTGTGGCATTAGCCTCGATCGGCTTTGTGCTTCCTCCAGAAATTTGGTCCTCAAAATCGGTCGAACTTCGCTTGTCCGCACTCTACCAGAGATTGAATCTGCCTCTTGGAAGACTGGAATTGATGAGTGGAATTCGGGAGCGACGGATGTGGGCTCCCTCGACCAACATTACTAATCCGAGTATCGAGAGCTGCAAACGAGCGATTGCCGCTGCAAACATCAAACCTAAATCGATTGGCTGTCTTATTCACGCTAGTGTGTGCCGAGATTTTCTGGAACCTGCCACGGCTTGTGGAGTACACGCCGCCTTGGGATTATCAAAAAATGCTTGGGTTTACGACGTTTCCAATGCTTGCCTTGGAGTCATGAATGCGGCTGTTCAAATTGCGATGATGATCGAAGCCGGTGTCATTGATGCCGGTTTGGCGGTGGGAACGGAGAACGCTCGAGGGCTCGTCGAAAGCACGATTGCCCAACTCAATCAAGACACCAACCTTACTCGCAAATCAATCAAGCCAGCCTTTGCATCCTTGACGATCGGGTCAGGCTCCTGTGCTTGGCTTTTAGTTAATCGCGAAAAGTACCCCAACCGAGGTTCCTTTCACGCTGCGGTGGCGCGAGCTCACACTGAAAACCATAATCTTTGCCAAAGCGACGCGGACCAATCGGGCTCAAGCATGCAACCTCTGATGAATACCGATTCGGAGTTGCTTTTGGAGCAAGGAATCGCCACGGGGGAAGCGGCTTTTCAATCGCTTGAACCGCTCTTACCTTGGAGTCGCCAATCGATGGATGCAACCGTGTGCCACCAAGTCGGCTCTACCCATCGCAGAATGATGCTGGAACGGATCGGTCTTCCGATTGAGAAGGACTTCGCTACGTTTGAATCGCTCGGAAATACCGGTTCCGTCGCACTTCCTACAGCCCTCGCGATCGGTCTGCAATCCGGCGCAATTGCACAGCCTTCTCGAGCCGTCTTAATGGGTATCGGCTCGGGCATCAATTCGGTCATGATTGCTACCACGTTGGACGAGGTAGCCGTAATTGGCGATTCTCTCTAACCGCCGCGTTTGTGGAGGTTTCTCGCAACCAGGCGCTGACCCTTCTGAAAACCTGATTAGACTTAGCAAACGAATAACATTGACTACTAAGTCATTTTTTGAACGCTGTTAGATTTACCTTTTTGAAAGTTTGGTTTGATGCGAGAGTTTCATGTTTGTGGGCTAGGTAACGCAATCGTCGATATTTTTTTGGAGGTCGACAACAAGGCTTTTGAGGGACTGGGCTTCGAGAAAGGAACCATGCGTTTGGTTTCGCCAGAAGAGCAGCAAGACTTGCTGGCCAAGTTTCATGATGGGAGTTACGACTTGCGACTAGTAAGTGGCGGATCGGTTGCCAATTCGGTGATCGGTTTATCACAACTTGGCGGCAAAGCCGCGTTCATAGGCTGCGTAGGCGATGACCGCTATGGATTGCACTATGCCGAAGAGTTTACGCAATTGTCGATCGATCTTGGCAACCCGGTTTTGGTTGGCAAAACCACCGGGACCTGTGTAGCGATCATCACGCCAGATGCCGAACGAACCATGCGCACAAGCTTGGCTGTCTCCAGCGAGTTAGCAGCGAAACATGTCGACGCCGCTCGCATCGCGGCATCAGAGTGGCTCTTTATCGAAGGCTACGTTTTTGCCAACGCGGATACGGGCCAACACGCCATTCGTGAAGCAATCAAAGTTGCGAAAGCATCCGGAACAAAGGTCGCTCTCACTTGTTCCGACGCGTTTATTCCCCAAGTCTTCGGAGACGTTTTCAAAGAAGCTTTGGCTCAAAGCGACCTATTGTTTTGCAACGCCCCCGAGGCGATGGCAGTCACCGGAACAACTTCAAGTGACGATGCTTTCAAAGCTCTCGAGTCGATGGTTCAATCGTCAGTCGTCACCGACGGTGCTGCGGGCGCTTTCGTTCGCTTCGGTGGGCAAACCGCACACGTACCAGCTTGCCCATGCCAACCCAAAGATTTAACCGGTGCAGGAGACATGTTCGCGGGAGCTTTTCTCTACGGCATCACCTCAGGAGTTGAACCTGCCCTAGCAGCCAAAGGTGCAAATTACATGTCGATGAAAGTAATCACACAAGTCGGAGCAAGACTCCATCACGGTGCCAAAGATTTTTGGAACACTGGAATTACGGCGTAGGCTAAAACCTACGTCACCACAACGCGGAACCTCGGAAGCAGCAATGGTGTGGAGAAGTTTTTCCATACGTAAATAATCAAAAGAATAGTCAGCATGATCCGTTGCATCACCTCTAAATAAATTCAATGAATCGCAAAAAAGGGCTCGTACATTATCAAGTCTAATGTACGAGCCCTATCTACCGCGAAAAATGAGCCTCACCCGATTGTTGGGTGTGTCGCGAGAACGGTATCACATGGATCCGCTGTCGGACGCTTCTAAGATCACGGTGCCTCCCTGACTTACGCATCAACCAAAAGGAATTCAGAACACATCCATGCGTTGTTGCCTCTCGACTGCTGGGTGAGATTCAGGTTATTGGTGGTGAGCCGGTTTCGAAGTAACCGCTGCGTTGACCACACTCGTCCCATTCGTACGCTGTAACCAAATCTCGAAAAAACATTAGAGCAGACAGCGTGCCAAGACTAAAGATTTGCATGAAGACGCCAAAATTTCTCGGCATACCCCTACCAAGCCATGAATATAGAGGGATTGTGCGATTTACGTCGGCTTCGCTCAGCGAACTTATCGATCGAATGTAAAATCGAGTTTCAATCTCTTGTAAATTTTACAAGTGCTAGCAAACGATTTTACAAATTTACTAAGCTCAAAAAGAGAAAGCACGAGTCAAGCCCCTACCGCCCTAGGACAACCTACCATCCCAGGGCAGAAGGAGCATTCTAAGAAGTACATGAGGCTTAGCGGTACAGAACCGTTGCGTACCATCCCTTAGGACCGCGAGCCACGCCAATCTCTACTGGCGTCTTTTGACCCCAGTAGCAGCAACGACGAATCGCATCGTCAGCCGAAACGGTAGAAAACCCGACGCCTTCATAGCGACCGGCTCCCATGGAACCGCCTACGTGGCGCATTCTTCCTTCAGAAGCTTGCCTTTGCGATTTAGCTTGTGCAATTCCTTGATTTGCAGATGCAGGTAGTGAGAAGCTTGCAACCAAGAGGCCACAGGCGATAAGAGAACATGCAAAACGACGCATGTTGCGTTACTCCATTTGCGAGACAAAAAACTCGAAACTCCATTTCAATTCAAAAGCCACTTGTTCCTTCAAGCCGCCACTATATGTACCCAGGTTTACGCATTCTACCCATTTTGTCAAAGGGATTGACAATCCGTTCAGACTTGGAAGAAAACGAGCAGGATACTCGAAGGGGGATGATAAAAACTGAGCCGCTGGCGTTAGCCGCGTCATTGGACGTTCCTGCGCAAGCGGTTGGTTAGTCGATCAAACACGGCTGGCACCTACGGCTCCATTCATCAATTCATGGACTCGCGGGCTTATTTTCAACTAACAAAAAGACGGAATAGGACCGGAGTTTGCGGACGACACGGACGAGGGATATTAGACGATTAATCCGTGTCGTCCGCGTCTTCCGTGTCCAATCACACAGCAAATAGATTTGTTTCTCCACTCATGCAGGAAGCGAGGGGTGCTGAAATCGGGCTTACATCAGGAGAGCAACAACCGCTGCCCCGTCGCGGCTGCGACTTCCAACGAGTGTGTCACTACGATAAGCAGGAACCTCTCCTGCCTTTGCAAATTCAGCAGAAGTTCCGTGATCGATTTGGCGGAAACTGGGTCCAAGTTTCCCGTGGGTTCGTCGGCCAAAACTAGCTTTGGCTTTAGCAACAACGCACGAGCAATCGCGATCCGCTGCTTTTCACCGCCACTGAGCTCACCCGGCAAGTGATCCACACGATCGCTCAACCCGACTGACTCGATGAGTTCCCTCGCTCTCGCGCACTGATCGGCGGTCGAAGCACCAGCCGCCAGCGCAGGTAGCAAAACATTCTGAATTGCCGTTAACGCGGGCATCAAATGATGATCTTGAAAAACAAAACCAATTTGTCGGTTTCGAAAGCTTGCTTGCGACCGGGCGTCGAGTGTAAACGGGTCTTCGCCAAAGAGCGTAACTGTTCCGCTGGTCGGATGATCCAGCGTTCCGATGATTTGGAGCAGGGTTGATTTCCCAACTCCACTGGGGCCTGTGATTGCTAGGCTCTCGCCCGATGACAGCGAAAGACTGACGCCACGCAGAATATGCAGATCGGAGCGACCACTGCTAAAGGTCTTACAAATATTGCTGACAACTAGATCTGGCTGCACGGTTGATTATGGACTGACAGAGTAATGGTGGGGTGATGAAAAGGGCATTTTTCCTGAGCCGTGGGCGCTAGCCTCGGTTGCTATCTGGCAAGTTGTAATACGGTCGAAACCCGTCGCTTGCGCCATCGGCTCCGGTTTCATCAACTCAGTGTTATGGACTGACGAGTAGATTCTCGAACGACGCTAACGACCAGATCCTATCATAGCGACTTAAACCGTGCGCCGTGATTCATCGGCTAGTAGTTTCTCAAGTCTTCTTTGAAGCCGAGTGCTTACTGTTTCGGGACCTGCTGAGGCTGAATCATCCACTGTCGAAGCACTCGAATCTGATTCCCCCAAGGTTGCTGCACCGGTCACGGATGATCCCTCTGAATCAAGCGGCATTTGTGATGCTGAAGGTTTGGCTTGAATAGGAGGTCCGGGATTTCCAAAGGGTCTACAAATCGTGCCATCATGAAGATAGAGACGATTACGGCCTCCCATTTTCGCTGCGTAGAGAGCCTCGTCGGAGCGTCGAACGAGAATACCGAGTCTCTCGTCGGAGCCAATTTTCGAAACGCCACAAGAAATAGTTATAGGGATGCTTACCCCTTCCGCTTCCACGATTCTTGCTTGAACGCTTTTGCGGAAGTCATCAATCCTTTGTGCTGTGGATTCGATCGTCAAATCAGCGAGTATCGCAAACTCTTCGCCGCCATAGCGAGCCACATCGATTCCTTCTCCTTGGAGAGTTTCCAACTGGGTGGCGAGATCTTTCAGAACCGCATCGCCTGCGGGATGACCAAAGGTATCGTTGATTTTCTTGAAGAAGTCGATGTCGATCAGTACTAGACAGAACGGCTTTTTAGACATTTTCCATCGTTGCATTCGCTCGTCCATTTTATGATCGAATGCGCGACGGTTCGATAACCCTGTCAAGCCATCCGTTCTTGCTTCGGTCAGATAGCCGGCTAGCTCCTTGGTTTGAGTTTCGATCCGATTTTCCGCTGCCTCCAATTGTGCTTTTAGCTCGTTGTTTGCGGCGGTAATGCGAGACAATAATGCTTGAACTTCTTCAGCAGATGGCTTTTTACCCGATTCGTTTGCACGCTTTGCGAGAGACTCAAACTCGGCTTGATAGGCTGAAAAATCACCGGCAAAATCACTTGTGATCGAAGCAAAATTCCTTACGAAGCGAAGCACTTGAGCACGTTCTAGGGAGTCATCGACAACTTGCGGAGGAGCCATCCGCCGCCCGATCCAAATACCCAATAACAGCCCTAACAAAAGGAGAGTTGTACCGATCATCAAACCGGCGATGAACATGGGAGTGCTTGGATTCATCGCGCGACAGTATTCCGAGTCCGTTCGAGACCGAGTGGAATAGGAACCGATTGGGACCCAGCGGGTGCGTCAAACCGAAGCGATTCGCCTCGATTCCCCAACAATGTTTCAATCGCATCTGTTTTGGGAATCGTGACAACACCGCCTTCGCTGATAGTGAAACCGCGTTGTCGATCTTTTTCGAGATCATAACCGATCTCAAAACCAGCAGGAATTCGAACGCCTTTATCGATAATGGTTCGTCGAATCTTGCAGTGCCGACCGATGTCGACACCTTCAACGAGAATGCTGTCTTCAACATGGGCATAGCTATTTACGCGAACCTGAGGACCAATGACGCTGCGTTCAACGCGGCCACCGCTAATAATCGTTCCGCTGCAAACGAGCGAATCTAATGCTACACCCATTCGTTCGCGATCGCCGCTGCTACGACTACCGAACACAAACTTGGGAGGTGGAAGATTGGCTTGGTAGGTTCGAATCGGCCAAGAAGAATCATACAAATTAAGGAGCGGATCGATCGCAATCAAATCCATGTTGGCTTCAAAGTAGGCATCCAACGTCCCGACATCTCGCCAGTAGGAATCCTGCTTGCGATTCTCGTCACGGAACTGGAACGCATACACTTGGTCCTTGCTGATAATGGACGGGATGATGTTCTTTCCAAAGTCATGATTGCTGGTTGAATTGTTTGCATCAATACATAGTTGTTCCAACAAGAAACGCGTTGAAAAAACATAGATCCCCATCGATGCCAAGCAATGATTTGGATCGCCCGGGAGGTGCTTGGGGTGAGCAGGCTTCTCATCGAATCCAACCACACGTTGGTTTTCATCGACCGCCATCACGCCGAACTGGGTTGCTTCTGCCGGAGAGACTCGCAAAGCACCAATCGTCAAATCCGCGTTCATCCGGCAATGGTACTCGATCATCGCCCGGTAATTCATTTTGTAGATGTGGTCACCCGCGAGGATCACAATGTAATTGGGCCGTTGTTTTTCGATTTCGTAGATGTTTTGATAAACCGCGTCGGCTGTTCCTTGATACCACTGCTCATCGATTCTCTGTTGCGGCGGGATGTTATCGATGTATTCATCCAACTCGCGGCAAAAGTACCCTTGCCATCCAAGATTGATATGGCGATCGAGACTTGTGGCTTTGTACTGCGTCAAAACCATCATCTTGCGAAAACCACTGTTGAGGCAGTTCGACAGCACAAAATCTATGATTCGATAATTCCCGCCGAATGGGACCGCAGGTTTGGCTCGATCTCGAGTAAGGGGCTCCAGACGAGTCCCTTTTCCACCAGCTAATATTACGGCTAACGTGTCGTTCATCTTGAACCGCTCAACTTTACGTAGTTGTAAGTTTCTCCTCACCTAGACATTATCGTAGCATTTTTCCTCCAGCCGGTCATGGTCATTTCTGCAAGCTTTAGTTTCGCGAAAGCGGTGTGATCTTCATTCGGAGCTCTTCGTCGGCTCGCTTGACGACAATCTCTGTTTCCGAGCCAACCTTAAGACCTTCGATCGCGTAAGTGTAGTCGTAGATATTTTCAATCTTTCGACCGGACAACTCAATGATAATGTCCTTGGCACGAACTCCCGCAGCCGCAGCCGGTCCCTTATCAGCCACTCCCGAAAGGAGGACTCCCTTGATATCCCCCTGAATGTAGTCGGGAATCGTGCCCAAGTAGGCAGTCATCGCCGCACGTGTACCTTGGTTCTCGGGTGCTTCCTGCGAGACGAAAGAGGGAGCCCCTTCCGTTGTTGCCAAGCTTTTCGCGATCAAGCCCATAAGTTTTGCCGTCAACGCTGCCCCTTCATAGTTGAGCAACTCGGGCGTGTCTCGCGGTGTGTGATACTCGCTGTGTTGCCCTGTGAATGCAGAAAGGATGGGGACTCCTTTCAAGAAAAACGTGCTCGCATCGGTTGGTAGATAACTGTCGCTCTGAAGCGAAACATCCAAACCGACTACAGCGTTACGTCGTTCGATTTCCTGGGCCCATACCGTCGATGACCCAGTCCCTTGCAACGCCAACTTCTCACGCAGTCGCCCAACCATGTCCAAGTTCAAGCACGCGATAATATCCGGATGTAGCGTTGTCGTAGGTGTTGTTGCAGGCGGTGAGACCGGGGTTGTGACAGGCGCCGTAGCAGGAGTCTTCGCTTGATCCTTTGTACGCGAAGCATCAAGATTGGACGAGCTCGTTACAAAATGATCTGCGTAGTAGCTCGACCCGATCAAGCCCAACTCTTCACCGGACCAAGCTGCAAATATCACATCGTGCTTCAAATCGAGCGTACCTGCTTTCTTTTGAAGCGTCATGTACTGAGCAATCTCCAGCATCGCAGCCACACCAGACGCATTGTCGTCCGCACCTCGGTGAGCTTGCCCGCGTTCTTCGTCGCGAGCCAATGAGTTCCCGCCCCCGCCGGTCCCCAAGTGATCGATGTGCGCTCCCACAATCAAAACCGACTTGCTTGGTTCTGCTCCTGCCATCAAACGGCCGAGCACATTGCGTCCTTCTTTTTTAATTTGATCAATATCGATAGTCGTTTCAATACGCACCTTTGGAAGAGGAATGCCCATCATGAGTTCTCCTTTGTCGAGTTCATTTTGGATTGCTAATAAGTCTTCGTCGACAGTTTTCAACCACTCGATCGCGGTCATATCGTCAACGCTGATCGCACCGAGACTGCTTCCAGAAAGAGCTCCATCGGTTTGCAGAGGAACAAGCTGCTGACGAACTTGACTCGCTGGCCCACTTACTACGATCAGCCCTACCGCACCACGTTCGCGAGCCACCATCGCTTTGCGTCGTAACGATCCATATCGAGCCAAATGCTGTCGGCGTTCGGGTGAAACGTTTGCAGGAAGTTGCCTAAAAACCAAGACCCATTTTCCTTCGACATCCAAATGCACATACGAGTCATACTCGGAATGCTCACCATCCTTGGGAGCCACCAGTCCATAACCGGCGAACACAACATCGGTCTCCGGAATTGTTCCCACTCGCGAAAACGAAATCGGCCGCCATTGCTCGTCAAGCTTTGCTGCAACTCCATTGATCTTCAGCGAGTTATCGGTCCCCAAATCAATCCCGGCCGTAAAGGGAAATGGTTGAAAGAAAGACTTTTCCGCTGTGCCGTAGGCGCTAGCCTCGGGTTGTATTTTTGGGACTAACGTCTTATCAGAAAGGTCACCCGTGGCAACCGTCGTCGGCCCACTGTTGCTTGCCTCTGGCACAAGCCCCAGCGACTCCATGTAAGCCGCGACATACGCAGTCGCCAACTTCTCGCCATCGGTCCCTGTCAAACGTCCGCCCAGTTCAGGCCTACAAAGATAGTCGACGTGCCGTCCTACATCCGCTGGCGAAAAATCTTTGGACGAAGTCGATTGGTTTTCCCTCGCGATAGTTCGCGCTTCCGCATCGGAACTCGCTGTAGCCGGTGCCAATGGTAAAAGCCCAAGTCCTTTTCTAACAGCCAAGTCATCCCACTGAGCAATAAAGATTTGCGACTTCTTATCTGCGGTGCGTGTCGAAGTCCAAGTAAGCGACTTCCCGTCAGGTGTGAAGACTGGTAATCCATCAAAGCCATCGGTAGTTGTGATCCGAACGGGCTCTTTGCTACCAAGGGAATCCACAGCGTAGAGTTCAAAGTTTCCAAAGCCGTGCACATTCGTCGCAAAGATCACGTAGTCGCCGCTTGGATGAAAGAATGGAGCCCAGCTCATCGCACCAAGATGCGTCAGGGCCTTTGCTTCGGTTCCATCAATATTGGCCGTGAAAATCTCGGCCCGTGCGCCGTCTTCGGAAAATCGACGCCAGCACAACTTCTTTCCATCGGGCGAAAAAAATGGTCCTCCATCATAGCCCACGACATCGGTAATTCGCTTCAGTTCGGAACCGTCGGACTTCATCACGTAGATATCCATTGCCGATGCCGGATCGGTCTCAAACAATTTCTTCTCTGCCTCGGAGAGCTCGCCAGAATACGCGCGACGATTCGATGCGAACGCAA
>JANODQ010000595.1:0-7439 GCA_031412775.1 Pirellulaceae bacterium
GGCTTTTGAACTCTTTTCCATGAACTTCGCAGCGCGATCAGCCATGCCAAAAATATCGACTGGATTCGGATCGACGAACTTGTAAGCATTCTCATTGCCCGTATCGCCATCATGCTCGTCATAGCCGTGCATGCCGGGACCGCCACCTGCGATATGCCACTTGCCATAATGGGCCGTCGTATACCCATGACTCTTCAGCAATTCACCGATCGTGACTTCATCCGACGAAATATTTTTGATGATTCGAGGTTCGATCATTCTTTGCCCCAACTCCGGTGGGGCAGCCTTGGTCCAGTGCAGTTGAGCGGGACTCTTGCCCGTTTGCAAACTGATACGGGTTGGTGAACAAACTGGAGCAGGCGCGTAGGCTGACGAAAATCGCATTCCTTGCGACGCGAGTTTTTCTATGTTCGGTGTGTGAAAGATGTCCCCCTTTGAACCCGGCACATCCGGATGCATTGCGACCGAGAGCCCGCTCCAACCTTGGTCATCGGAGAGCATGAAAATGATGTTCGGTTTGTCGGCTGCGATCACGACGTTTTGGAGCAGCAGTACGCTCGCGAAAGAGAACGCTTTGCAATATGCAGTAATCATTATTTCTTTGCTCCATTACCTCTTGGTTGTCGTCCGCCGGGACCGTTCCGAGGTGGATTATCAGGAATGACGCTATTTAGGTTCCTAAAGTCCGCACGCTGCTTACCATCCGGTGGCGTCTTTACCACGGTACGAAACAAGACTGTATTGTCGATCGCAATGTCATCAGACCATATAAACTTGGCGCCTTTAAAATCGTTGTCGAAGAACGGCTGCTTGGGACCGACTTCCTCTTCTGAGTATTCTTTGGCGCGACCCCAACTGCTATCGTCAAAGTCGACACGGAACCATCCTTCCGGTACAGGAATGTTTTCCACTCTTGGCTTTTGGGTATCGCGATTGATAGGACCCCATGAAAGCTTCTTTGCTTTCCAATTGCTGTTGGTCACGGTCCCATCACTAAACTTTAGAATAAAACCAGCATCACCGATGTTCGTGTTTGCGTACTCCATACCCGTTTTCGGATCAGCGTTGTCCTTGGCCATCACAGCGATCGTCATGGGATAACTAGGCAGGAGATCAACCGAGATGACGTTGTGAGGAATAAACGAAATCGAGTCGACAGCAACCAACTCTTCGTTGATGTAAAGAACGAACGAGTTATCTGCGTATATGGTTGCCTTAATCGTGTCGCTCATCTGAGGCTTGCGAATCTTCCCGCCTGCTGGAGCCTGAGCCCAGGTCGTCGACGAGACTGGCAATGTTAGTAAGGTCAACATCAAATATCGAAGCAAAAATCGCATAAATTATTACTCTTTTTCAATAGGTCGATCAGAAGCATGATGGCTTCTGTGGTCAAAAAACTTTGGAGCCAACGGATTTTCATCGACAAGGGCCATTCGCAAATCCAAACGATCAGGCCCATAAGGCATTTGAACAAAACGCATGTTTTGAATTCGGCCAGTATTTGATTCGTAAGTGATCTCAACTCGTTGAGGACCACGTTCGTTAGGCTTTTTTACCGCCGTCAGGAGTCGATAGGATTCGCCCACTTGGGCTTCAAACTCTTCGGGGCCAAGACTCGAAAGCTGGACGTCATAAGCCCGCCGCAGACTTGCCAGACCATCATGAATGTTAGTAAGAGAAAGCGAACTTTCATGGCCGGGTAGGTCTCGATTGAATCGGCTGAGATCGTTGCTTACGCGGACAGGCCCCATGGGATTGACCGCCCAACTCGTTTCGCCATTGCTTCCTGTAATGAAAGGTGTTCCGCTTTCAGTCTTACGAATGAGCACAAATCGATTGTTATTTCCGACATGCAGTGTCGCTCCATCCAGAGAAGGCTTCGGAGGACGTCGTTCTTCCTGGGGCGGCCATCGCATACCGTTTCGCTTCGGTGTAACCGTTTGTTCAACGAAGATTTTATAAGTTCGATCTGCAGACCGAACGCTTTGTAGGATGATTCGATCGAGCTCTCGAGACGCGGCAGACGCAGTTGCTTGTCCAAAAGTCAGCCAAGTTAGTCCAAGACACAAAATGGCTATCGAGGCTGCCGTACCCAAAAATGGAAGTGAAAATCCATTGGAACGCTCTTGATGAATCCACGAAACCGGGCTCACGCGAACGGCTTCGATATCGCTTTGTTCTTTGCCAAGTTCAACGAGAGCCGCCCGCATACGATCATGAAGCATTGTTGCTTCCGCAAACTGCCTGGCGTGATCGATATCAGCCTTAATCCATGTATTAAGCGCGTCCTGCTCCTCGTCACTAAGCACTTCGTCGAAGTACCTATCGAAATATCCATCGTTGAGCTCGATCGGATTGCGTTTCATAGGCTCGCTCCGTCTAGAGCCGCTTTGCGTTCGACGCAGTTTCGCAATTGCTCGCGAATGCGCTGAAGCGATTTAGCGACCGTATTGGCGGTCATACCGACGAGTCCTGCGATCATCGCCGGCTTCAGGTCACTCTCGTATCGAAGTTCGCATAACATCCTAGCACGCCCTTCTAGCGTCCCCAAGCAATCATGCAGGTAATCCAATTGCTGGACTCTCTCCGGCGATATCTTTTCAAATGCTGCAGCCAACAATTCAACGGTCTCTCCATCAAAAACTAGCCTACTTCGTCGGCGCTCGCGTAAATAGGTTCCAATTTTGTTTCTTGCGACTCCAATCGCCCATCCGTTAAAGGGACGGCTCGGATCGTACGTCGGAAAAGATTCAATGACAGCGATGGCGACTTCCTGAAGCACATCGTCGCGATCTCGGAAGTCCCGCACGATCGACGTGACGTAAGCCGAGACCACAGGCTGAGCCAGTGTCCATTGCCGCATTGCTTGTCGCGTATTGTCGTCCATTTAAAACCTATCTGTTATACATCTGCCAGTTTCTTAGCGAAGCCGCTAAAATCATGACAGAAAATGAATATCGATTTCGAAAATTTTTGTTTTCCTGACCACGTTTATGAAATTATTATTGGCTCCGCATCGATGCCCCGGCTGCGAAATTCGCAAGCCGCTTTGCTTCTGCTCGTGGATTCCGCAGATCGCTTTGAGGACTCGAATCATTGTTCTCATGCACACCAACGAAGAGGTACTGACGACCAATACGGCCAGATTGGCTACCAAAGCTCTAACCAATAGCGAGTTACGAATTCACGGTCGCAAGAATGCGAGAATGGCTACCAATGATTTGGTCGCCCCCGACAGAACGTCTTTATTGCTCTACCCGAGTCCGATCGCAGTTGAGCTGAATCCGGAGTTTGTGTCCCAGATTAAGTCGCCCGTAAACTTAATTGTCCCGGATGGAAGTTGGCCACAAACAACACGATTCGTGCGTCGCGAACCTTCGCTAGCAGGGATCCAGCATGTAAAGCTTTGCCCTGGCCCACCGTCAGAGTACCGCTTAAGAACACAACGCGACAGTCAAAATCTTTGCACTTTGGAAGCTATCGCGCGAGCTATCGGTGCACTCGAGTCGATTGCGGCTCAACATCAACTTGAAACTTTGCTGCGAGTACTCGTCGAGAGAACGCTTTGGTCGCGAGGTAAAATCCATGCCTCGCAATGCTCCATTGGCGGCATACCAGTCGAAGCGTCGAATGGTTTAGCGAGTTGAAACGAATCGAATAGGCACGCCACTTGACGGACCAATGGTAACATTGCGACGTCTTGGAACAACTGGTGTAGTGTCGATCAATTCAATCTCATAGCGTCTAAGAACTGTTCCGAGCACAATCGCCATTTCGTAGGAAGCAAACGCGGCTCCAATGCATCTGCGATGGCCACCTCCAAAAGGCATGTATTCGAAGGGAGAGAAGCTACGTTCGATAAATCGTTCAGGACGAAAAATTTCGGGCTCGCTGTAAGTGTTAGGGTTATGATGGGCAAGCACGGTTGCCGGCGCTATCCCCATTCCGGCAGGCAGGATATATCCACCCAGCTCCAAAGGCGATTTCAACTTGCGAAGCGTTTCTGTTACGATCGGGTGTATGCGAAGGGTCTCCTGAATTGTTGCTTTGAGGTAAGGAGCCGCAGACAGGCTTGTTGGACTGTTGTCTGCCATTGAGTCAAGCTCGTTCCGTAAATTACCAAGTAAATTGGTGTTTTTATGAAGATGATATATTGCCCAAGTCAACGAAAGAGCCGTCGTTTCATGTCCAGCAAATAGGAACGTCATCAGTTCCGAATAGATGTGCTCCCGAGTAATCGATTGACCATCTTCGTAAGTCGCCCCGCAAAGCAACGATAAGATATCATCGCTCTGATTTTTGCCTTGCTGTCTTTGTTCAATGACTTTATCCAGCAGCGAGAATAAATTGGACTTAGCCTTCCGCCACCGATCCCAGGGACTGAGACCTAAAAACGAGAAATGCGTTTTTTTCGAGAAGAACAGCAGTGGCGAACTGCTCGAGACGACCTTCCGGCTTGCGTCCATCAGTTGGAGTCCGATCTCGCGATCGCTTCCACCAAAGATCGTTCTGACAATAACTTCGAGGGAAATGTCTGTCATCAAATCCAAAGTGATCATGCGTCCTTTGAGTCGATGTGCTTCGAATTGTTCTATGGTACATCGCTGCATGCTCGCCCCGTATGCCTTCATTCGATCACCATGGAACATAGGCATCATGAGTCGGCGTTCAAGTCGGTGAGGCTCGCCTTCCAATACAAGCATCGACCCACTCCCCATCATTGGAATAATTGTCGAGGTCGCAAAGGGGGCGTAAATGGATGGATCTTGCCCGTGAATTATACGAAGAAGATCCTCGCGCGCCGTAACAACGACAGGACCGTTTAGAGCATTCAACAGAAAAGGATCACCGTACTGACTCGCCCATTTCTCGAGAGCGCGTCGGGGATCTTGGATTAACTGAAGAGTTGGTAGCCAAGATCCACGCGGCCCTGGTGGCAATCGAGCTTCTTTATGCGTAGTTACATCTTCAGATTCGTGCTCAGAAGTCTGTTGGGATACGGGGTGCATTCGTGATAGCTCCTCGGAATGTTATTGCGATCGAAAGTCTAGCAAGTATTTTCTCGAAGTATCGAATCTACACGTCATCCGCCTCACGATGCTAGGGCTGCGACAAGATGACCAATTTTTGTTCCATCAATCAAAGTATCGCTATCTCCCGAGTGTTTAATCGGATAGAAAGATTGAGTTATGCAAAACCAAATGCTCGAAAATCAATGGCTGATGAGACCATTATTAAGTCGGCTTCAAGTCGCTATCGGTCGTGCGATATTGATTGGGATGTTGCTTCCCGCTGCTGCGTCGGTTTCCCTTTCTATTGCGTTGGGAGGTCGAGAAGTTACCGGATCGGGATTGATATTGATCGCGTCGGGAACTACGGCTGCGTATGGATTGGACCGGCTGATCGACCATCGTGATAGCGACTCAAAAACACTCCGCCGCATCGTTTTGCTTTGCGTTATTCTAGCTTCGCTCATCGCAGGAGTAATCGCCTGCACCACCTGGTGGCGTTTTCAAGTCTGTAGTGTGTTGGCTCTGATTGCAGGTGGATATGTGCCGCTGAAACGATGTGTGCCTAAAAACGTGTTGACGACAGCCGCGTGGACCACTGCAACTGCGACCCTTCCATTCGCAAGCCAACCTTCGTTTCACCCTTCCTTCGCGTGGGCTGTGTTGACAGTTGCCTTGATCGTTTTGGCAAACACGGTCCTTTGTGATATTCCCGATGTTGAATCAGATCAACGATCGGGCGTGCGTGGCATTACGCCTCGATTTGGTCCACATGCAGGTGCTATTGCTGCGATGATTTGCGGGACGCTCGCCCTGATGGCCGCTTGTATCATCGGCAGTTTGGGTTTGATACTCACATCGATCGCCTTGAGCGTCTTAGCAGTAGCCGCGATGATTCGGCCTGATCACAGAAGTATTCGATTGCTCGCAGACATCTTCGTGACGATTCTGCCTGCGCCTTTCGCACTGGGGTGATTAAAGAGGGATTTTTCCTGAGCCGTAGCCTCGGGGGCTGTCTGGAAAATTGTGGCAACGTCGAAACCCGTCGCTAGCGCCCTCGGCTAAGGATTCATCAGCCCACTCTCGCACTGGAGTTTGCGTGACAACCGTAATTTACAAATGCAGCACACGCTCTGAAATGCATTCAACGGTAGAATCAAGATCAATTTTAACGCTCTTAAGATCGAGTCGGCTTGGATGGCAAAGAGCGTCTGATGGTTTCTTGAAAGTTGCTTTGCAAAATGCTTTGAAAGCGATAGGGATTGGTAAGCATGACAATCGTTCGCATCGGTTTTTTTCCGTGTAGTGATCGATATACTCGTCGGTCGCTTGTGTCGAGTGCTCGTGCCATCTCCGGAACAAGACTTACTCCATGGTGCAGCGAGACAAGCTCTTGGACCATGGCGAGTTGGCTGGTGCGTTCGACGGAAACGGGATGAAAAAACTTTTGCTGGCAATAGGAAACGACACTGTTCGTAAGGCAGTGAGCTTCGCCAAGCAGCACGAATGGAAGCGACTCGATATCACTCGCTTGAATCGTCTTCTTCTTCGCAAGCGAAGACTCGCTGGCGGTGACGAGGAGTAGCTCTTCGTCAAAAAGCGATTCCACTTTGAGGTACTTCGCTTCGATAGGAAGTGCGGCAATGGCGACGTCGACGACTCCGTCGTTAAGCTTCCTGAGCAGGTTATCGGTCGTGTCTTCCTGGACAATGACTTTCGCCTTAGGAAAACTTCGATGGAATTCCCTCAGTCGTGAAGGAAGAAAATAGGGCGCAATGGTGGGGATCGCTGCAACGCGAATTTGTCCGGTTTGACCATCATCGTTGATCTCTGCTTTCACGTCGTCGACCAGAGACAAAATTTGGCGAGCTCGCCCCAGGAGTAAGTTTCCCGCATCCGTAAGAGCAACATTTCGAATTTGTCTTTCAAACAAGGGCTGCCCAAGCTCTTCTTCCAATCTGGCCACGGAACGGCTTAAAGCTGGCTGCGACAGCGGGATTGCCAATGCAGCTTTGGTAAAATTAGCAAGTTCTGCGACTTTCAAGAAGTTTCGAAGTTGTTCGATTTCCATTGCTGGAGTCTTTTTGGAGTAGTTTTCTTGTGCATATTCTGGCGATGCATGTAACGCATTAATTATATGCCAATAATGCATTGGACGCATTGTTTTTTCCTGCAATACTTTACTATGTGGTACGGTGTTATTAGTGTTCGAATTTCGCCGAAGTTTGAAAAGCTTTGCGAAAATGAATCCCTCTCTCCCAGAAAGAACAGATTATGAATTCCACTCGTAATCTTGCCGCTGCGGCGGTAATGAGCCTTGCTTCCTCGTTTTCCTTTGCAGAACCTCCCGCTTCGACATCAAAGCCTCAAAATCCACCGGAAAAGTATTCGGTCGAGCTTCAAGGGGCGAAAAACCAAGAAGCCTTAAGT
>JANODQ010000596.1:0-5352 GCA_031412775.1 Pirellulaceae bacterium
AAATCGAATTCGCAGTATGTCGCCGATACCGAGCCTGCGGGAGCGATGCCAGTCGGCGAAGCTCGCGAAAAAATCAAAGATGGTCAACAGGTCACATTGGTAGGCTTGATAGGTGGTTCGAGCAAGCCATTTGTAGACGGTATCGCTGCATTCACGATTGTCGATCCGAAAGTGCCTTATTGTGCGGGCGACGAGGGCTGCCCAACACCGTGGGACTACTGTTGCCAGACCGAGGCGGTGAAGGACAACATCGCCACGATTAAGGTTGTTGATGAGGCCGGAAAGCCCGTGGCCGGTGACGTGAAGGAGCTGCTGAATGTTAAAGAGCTTTCAACAGTGGTTGTCCAGGGTAAGGCAAAACGTGATGACCTGGGCAATTTGACTGTTGCGGCAAGTCAAGTCTTTGTGCGGCCGGGGAAATAGTCATGAAGAACGGCCCACTTAACCTCAGCCCTCCGCCAGTTGACCTCAGTCAGTTGGCATTCGATCGCGCACCGCTCGGCGAGACGACATCGAAGAAGCCACGCCTCAAGCGTTGGGTGACCCGGTATGTTTTGCCGATTGGAATCTTGCTCGGTTTTGTTGCCTTGTTGGGGGTGGCGGCGGGCCGACGATTGTGGCCGTCAACCTTTGTGACCGTGATACCGGTCATTGTGAAGCGGGCGGAATTGCAACAGGCCGGGACGACGCTGTTTCAGTCGCCAGGATGGATTGAGCCAAGACCGACTGCGATCAGTGTGGCAGCGCTTGCACCTGGAGTGCTCGAAGAACTGTTAGTGGTCGAGGGCCAGCAAGTTAAAAAAGGGGAAGCGATTGCGCGGTTGATTTCAATCGACGCTGAATTGATGGTCGAGCAAGCTAAAAATTCGCTCGCGATCCGCGAAGGCGAAGTCAATCGCGCGAAGGCTGAGCTGGACGCAGCAGTAATTCGCGTCGACAACCCGGTGCATCTGCAAGTTCAACTTGCTGACGCACGAAGCACCATGGCGAAAGCTCAAACGGAGCTTGCCAAGTTGCTGTTTCTGATTACAGCTTGCGAGGCAAGAGTCCAGTACACGCTCAGTAGCATGGAAGGAAAACGTTCAGCCGGGGCAGCTATCTCGGAAAGAGTCATTGCCCTAGCCGAAAGCGAGCACGCCACCGCTCACGCTGAATTGCAAGAACTACGCAGTAGAAAACCGAACCTCGAACGCGAGGTCGATGCGCTAGCCGATAAAGTGAACGCGATCGAAAGTCAAATGAAGCTGCTCGTAGAAGAAACGCGACAGGTCGAAGAGGCCAAAGCCAAGTTACAGTCGGCGGTGGCGATGCGTGAAGAGGCAAAGTTACAAATCCGCCAAGTCGAATTGGCTCTTGAACGAAATGTAATACGTGCACCGATGGATGGTCGTGTGCTACGTCTGATCGCGGCACCAGGTACTCGTATGATGGGACTGGAATCAAACGCCGGCCAAAGTTCGAGCGAGGTGATTGAAATGTACGATCCTAATCGGCTGCAAGTACGAGCCGACGTCCGATTAGAAGATGTTCCCTTGGTGACACGTGGCCAGCTAGTCGAGGTCGAAACGGCGGCGACCAAGGCTGTGATTCATGGCCGTGTCTTGCAAATGACAAGCTCGGCCAACATTCAAAAGAATACCTTGGAAGTGAAGGTCGAACTGATCGAACCGCCGCAGGCTGTCGGGCCTGAAATGCTTGTCACAGCCACCTTTCTAGCTCCTGTCATCGAAAACCGATCGCAAGAGGCCACCGCAGCGGAACGAATGTTTGTTCCAAGCCAACTCGTGCAGTCTGGTGACTCCGGCGCATTTGTTTGGATCGTGGATACGAACGACGTGGCGCAGCGACGAAGCGTCGAAGTAGGGAGCCGGACAGCCGATGGGCTATTAGAAATCAAGTCAGGGTTATATGCGACTGATAAATTAATCGTTGGTGGTGTCGAAGGATTGAAACAAGGAAGCCTGGTTCATGTAACCGGCGATGATCAAACGCTAGGATTGAATTAGATGGCCTTAGTAGAACTACGTGGTGTTTCCAAAAGCTTCCGCAAAGGTGATGAGACGATCACACCGCTCGATAAAATTGATTTGGACATTCGCGCAGGAGAGTTCGTGTCATTGATGGGTCAAAGTGGCACGGGCAAGAGTACGTTGCTGAATCTTGTAAGTGGGATTGATCGCCCTGATTCAGGAACAATCACCGTCGATGGGACCGAACTGACCAAGCTCTCCCGCAGCAGACTAGCAGACTGGCGAGCGGCAAATCTTGGCTACATTTTTCAAACACACAATTTGATACCAGTTCTTACTGCTTATGAAAATGTAGAACTACCGACTCTACTGCTGAAGCTATCCGCAACACAACGACGGCAGCGAGTCGAGTTGGCGTTAGAGGCGGTTGGATTGAGTGACCGCGCCGATCACTACCCTCGGCAATTGTCAGGCGGTCAAGAGCAACGCGTGGGCATCGCGCGAGCCATCGTAGCCCATCCCAAAGTTGTCGTCGCGGATGAGCCAACCGGAAGCCTCGATGCTGAAACCAGCGACCAGGTCCAGGTCTTGCTTCAGCGATTAAACAAAGAACTCAACATCACGATGTTGATGGTTACTCACGATAGCAATGTGGCGAGCATTGCCTCACGCCAGTTGGTGCTTGATCGAGGCAAGTTTTTGGAAACGATTCACTCATGACAACCTACGTCCTAAAAACTCTCTGGCGTCATCGCACGCGAACTCTGCTTACCGTAACCGGTGCGGCAGTTGCGATGTTTGTTTTCTGCTTCGTTGGCTCGGTCCAGGAAGGATTGAACCGGTTGACCACAGGAAGCGATGCGGATCGAACTTTAATCGTCTTCCAAGAGAATCGGTTTTGTCCTACGACCAGCCGCTTACCCGAAGACTACTCACGCAAAATTAAGGAAGTTCCGGGTGTTCGGGACGTCATGCCGATCCAGGTCTGGACGAATAACTGTCGCGCCAGTTTGGACATTGTGGTCTTCAACGGAGCCGACCCTGCTCAAATTGAAAAATCTCGTCCCATCCAGCTGACCAGCGGCAACTGGCAACAATTCGCTTCGCAACGAGACGCTGCCATCGTCGGCCGTAACGTCGCCAGCCGACGCGGACTCAAAACCGGAGATCAGTTTTCGATTGGCGACATCTCCGTGAAAGTGGCTGGCATTTTTGAATCGAACGTACCCTCCGAAGAGAACTTGATCTACACGAGTCTTGCCTTCCTGCAATACACACGCGGTCTCGACGCCGCTGGCTTGGTGACGCAGCATGAAGTCCTGTTGACCGACGATGCTGACCCGGACCGAGTTGCTACGGAGATTGATGCAACGCTGAGAGCCGGGGCCGTTGCGACCAAGACACGTCGCAAGGGAGCCTTTCAAGCGAGCACCCTTTCCGATCTCGTCGATCTGATTGGATTTGCTCATTGGTTAGGATACGCCTGCGTCGGATTGGTTCTTTCGCTCGTCGCGACAACGACAGTGATGAGCGTGCAAGATCGAATCAAGGAATATGCTGTCTTGCAAACAATCGGCGTGCGTCCGATGCGAACGATGCGATTAGTGTTGGCCCAAAGCATAATACTCTGTCTGGTCGGCGGTCTTCTTGGCACAACGCTGGCTCTCATGGCCTTGGCTATCGGTGGATTTGCGATAGGAGCCGAAGGTGCAACAATAGCGTTTCGACCATCCGTTGGTTTAGCAATTTCTGGAATGATTGTGTCTGTTTTTGTTGGAGTCGTGGCCGGAATCGCGCCGGCAGTCCAGGCCGCTACCGTTCCGATCGTCGACGCTCTCAGGCAGACGTAGAACATGAGTAAAAAAATTGAACTTACTCCCGAAACATAATCGGCAGCAAACGAAGCATGTGTCGATTAGGTCATCTCTCATGCGGTACTTATCAAACGTCGCGTCGGTGGGGTTATGCCGGAAAAGGCGATTACTCACGCCGTGACAATTGCGGTACTGATCACACCTGTAGTCAATGAAATGCACTTTCCCGTTGTAACGGTCGAAACCAGGGTTAGCGAAATGAGCATTGTGTGTTTCGCAATCATTGATCTCGCGAGAACGACATGGATGTCTACTATCGAACCATTGCGGTGACAGTGGCCTTACTGCCCCTGCTTTTCGCTGGCTGCCGAACTCCCGTTGCGTGCTGCGATCCTAGTTTGGTTTCCAGGCAGATGACATGTCGAACGTCCATCACCATGGAGACAGTTACTCCTTGTCAAACTCGGATTCCAGCAACAGTGCTTCTGGAAGACGGGCTTAGTGAAGATGAAGCGGTTTTGACGGCTCTGTCGAATAACTCTGCTTTCCAGTCTACGCTGGCTTTGTTGGGCCAGGCAGGAGGCGACTCGGTACAGGCATCCTTGCTCGCCAATCCCCAGTTTTTGACCTATCTGCCGGGCGGTGGTAAAGAGGGACAGTACACGCTCTATGCTCCCATTGAGTCCTACTTTCTAAGACCAGCTAGGGTCAAAGTCGCCAATCGAGAGTACCGTCGTGTCGGGGAACAACTGGTGCAGAATGGTTTGAATCTCTCGCGCGACGTTCGGCTCGCGTATGCAGACTGGGCACTGGCCAAAGAACAATCGAGTTTGGCCCTGGAAGCCCAAGAAATTCGTAACGCGATTTCCGAGCTGACGGATGATCGCTTGAAGGATGGTGACATCAGCGAATTGGAAACAATCGCTGCCCGTGTTGATTCACTCAACGCCACGGCATCTCTCGGCGTACAACGCTTGGCCATCAACATAGCAGAAGCTCGGGTCGCAACGTTGATTGGCCTGCCGCAATTGGATCAGCCTCTGGTGCCAGGACAGCTTGCGGAACCAACCATGCCCGTGCAGAGCGAAGAAGAATTGGTTCAAGAAGCACTTGCCTGCCGGCCAGACTTGCACGCTGCCAAGTGGGCTGTCTCTGCAGCTCGCGAGCGTTCCAAGCTCTCACGATGGTTGTGGTTGCGATTGGATGGCGTGCTCGATGTTCGCGATGGTCGAGGTTACAACTTCACGGGTACTGGCCTCCGATTGGACGTGCCCATTTTCAATCGTAATCAGGGCGGTGTGCTTCGAGCCGACTGGGAACTCAACGCGGCTCTTCACAATCGGGATGCCATATCCGACCAAATCGTCGCCGACGTGCGAACCTCGTATCGTCAATTGCAGCAGGCTTACGAAAACCTTGCGATACTAAAACAAGCCATTGAGCCGGCGCTGATTGATGCTTTACAGATCGCCAAGAAGGGATTTGAGGACGGAGGTTCTGACTACCTCATCGTGCTACAGACCACGACACAATATCTCATGGCCAAAGGTCAAATTCTGATTCAAACC
>JANODQ010000597.1:0-7701 GCA_031412775.1 Pirellulaceae bacterium
CCCAATAGATCATCGCGATCGGTTCGCGGTACTCGACATCAATCCTGACTTGGCATCCGGAAAGTTTTTGCACTCGAAATACTTTTCGAATCCATGGATGTGTTCGATATGCGTTGAAAACAGTAGATGACATTTGGCGATCGAGAACCGAAAGTCGTCCGAGATCGGCTCCTTGGAAAACTTCAGTTGTTACATCAGATTTGATCCAGGGCGGCTTGGGCGTGATCAGAATGTTTTCAACCTTGAGCCCGTACACGGCGCGATCCAAATTAGATGCACCATACTGAATCCAAGCGTAATAGCCGCCGATTAGGAGAAAAAGCGGTCCTACAACACTGAACCAGAAAGTACGAGGCACGCTTCCAACGCTCGTGAGCAATCCTGACCACCTGGGTGTTGGTGAGTGTTTCGGATTGGCCACTTGCGTGAGTCCTCGGTAAATAGTTCAGGTTCATCGATTGACAAGATCGACTCGAGCACATCCATTATGGGAAGCCATTATTGAGAGACTAATACTTACCAAATCCGTAAGTGCAACTGCAATTGCACTCCAGTCAGTTTATAGACAGAAGACATCGCTCGATCGATCAGTGCTAGCACTTGCTCGCTCGTTGCACCTGAGTTAGCGATCAAGTAGTTAGGATAATTGGCCGATAGTTGCACGGCTCCCTCGGAAGCACCTTTGAGCCCAGCTTGCTCGATCAAATTAGCCGCCGAACATGTTATCGGATCGATAAAGGGAATTGCACAGGCGACCGAGGTTATCGGTTGGTTCGCTCGCTTGACGATCCAAAGAGTTTGCATTCGATTCGTTAGCGTTTTGATATTCGCTGGCTCGAGCTGGAACTCGCAATCGAGAATCACAAGCTCATCTAAGCTCGACTTCCCGGTTGCAAAGTGCAATTTGTCGCTAGAGCGCTCGATCGACTCTCCTGCGGCCGTTAAAAGTCTAGCATTGAGAACTCGTTGGCCGATGTCGCCATTGAGCGTACTGGCGTTCGCATGAAGAGCGCCTCCGACGGTCCCTGGAATTCCAACCAAATGCTCCAGTCCGCCAAGACCCGCGCCAACAGCATGAGCGATTAAATGCGAAAGCTTTGCTCCACAGCCGCAACGAATTCGATTAGATATAATCGATATATCGGAGAAAGCGGGAGAGGAAAGCGAAACGACCATACCATCGAAACCTGCCTCGCGAACAAGCAAATTCGACCCTCCGCCGATCAGCCGAACCGGTATCCCAAGCTGACTGCATTGCTTGAGGATTTGCACCAACTGATCTTCCGATGTTGGTTCCGCAAAGTAACGCGCGGGCCCACCGATCTTCAGCCAAGTCATCGGGCCCAGCGGCTCATTCTCACGAACCACATGCTCAAACCCGCTTCCCTCAAAAGGGCCGCTCGTTAAACCACTCGAAGATGCCATTCACAAATCCTACTGATACGACTGCCGAGTCAAACCAAGAAACTCATTTTGGCCGTATTCTAATCCACCGACGCTTCTTGCCCAGGTGTTCTTACTCAGGTCCTAATGCAGGCTGCTCAGGTGCAGCCAACCCCATCTAAAAACAAACGGCGGCTCGTGAAGCCGCCATCTGTAAAAGATCCCGATGGAACGCCAAAAACGCCTATTTCCCTGGCTGGAGCGCGATCAGTTGGCGGTCGCTCAACGCGGAGAAGTAATCTACCGCAATGTTTGCAACTTCCTCGGAGTAAAAATTAGTCTTGAAAATCTTATCCTTGTTTTTCTCGTCCTTGGTGAGTTCTTCGGTTTCTACTTTTTCTGCGTCGAACTCCGCTTCCAGAGCGAGATATTTCGCTTCATTGAGAGTTCTGGTTTTTTCCGCTTTTTGCTTCTTGTAGCTTTCGATACCGCGGAGCATCTTTCCAAAGTCTTTCGACTCACCAACCCGTGCCATCGATTTAGCGGTCACTTCAGCACGAATTGCATTGTCGACCATTCGATAGTTTGTGTACCGCTGACTTGGAATCCGGTCTGCTGGCAGAGCATAATCGAGGTCCGATTCGGCGATGTCCATGTTTGCCGTAATCGAAGGAAGAATCACATCGGCAGTCACACCAGCTCGCTGAGTGCTCTGACCATCCGGGAGGTAGAACTGCTGGATGGTAAGCTTCAAAGCACCATAAGGTCTTGCCGCATTTTGGAAGTAAACCTGTCCAACGTCGAGCAATGTTTGAACTGTTCCTTTGCCGTGTGTTGTTGGATCTCCAACGACAAGCCCACGATTGTAGTCTTTGATCGCACCAGCAAAAATTTCACTCGCACTCGCACTGAGCTTGCTTGTCATCACCACGAGAGGACCATCCCAGGCAACGCCAGCATCTTCATCTTCGAGCTGCATAACCTGACCGTCTGAATCTTTTACTTGAACAACAGGCCCACGATCGATGAACAGCCCCGTGCAACTAACAGCCTCAGGTAGCGATCCGCCTCCGTTTCGCGAAAGGTCCAGTACAACCACGTCTACTTTTTGATCATTAAAATCTTTTAAAATCGCAGCCATATCCGTAGTCGTGCTGCGATAGTTGGACGACTTGCGACGAGCCTGTTCCATGTCGAGATAGAAGCTTGGCAAATCGATATAGCCAACACGGTAAGGCGTTCCATCAGCTTTGACGCCGCGTTGCAAAACTTCACCGCGTGCTGCCGCATCAGCGAGTTCAATTTTTGCTCGAACGATTTCGATAATTCTGGGGTCACCAACCTTGGGTTTAACTGATAATCGAACCTTTGTGCCAGCTGGTCCACGGATGAGAGACACCACATCATCAAGCTTCATATCTAAAACATCTATCATCTCTGGCTTTCCTTCTTGGCCAACAGCAACAATGCTGTCCCCTTCTTTCAGTCGACCGTCTCGCGCGGCTGCTCCACCAGGAACCACACCGGAGATGACCGTTGTTCCATCCTCGAATTTTAGCTGCGCTCCGATACCTTCCAGCTTCAATCCAAGAGCGATATCAAAGTTGGCTCGCGAACGAGGAGCCATGTAATTCGTGTGGGGATCCAACGACTCGGTGAGACTGCTGAGGTAAAGTTCTAACAACTCGTACACGTCCATTTGCTCGCGGCTACGTTCGAGCGTCTTGTAGCGGCGGTGTAATTGAGCTCGTACTTCGTCAATCGATTTGTATGTGACGGCCTCTTTGCTTCCGGCCTCTTTGGTCCCTTCACCGTCGAATGGCTTGGAGCTTACCTTATCTTTGTCTTCAATCTTCTCTGATTTGAGTACCAAGATGCTGTACTTGATTTGCTTACGCCAACGCTCGAGAAGTTCTTCCCTTGTCGTCGCATATGTAAGTGTCTTCTTGTCCGTCACAATAGACTCGTCAAGCGAAAAGTCTTGAGCCGCATCAATCATTTGATGAACGTAAGGCATCAGTTCGCGAATGCGTTCCAATTGTCTTTGATAGACGGTGTAAGCAAAACTGATATCGCCGTTTTTCGCCATATCATCCAATTTGGTTCGATACTTTGCAAAGTCGTCGATGTCAGATTGCAAAAAATATAGCTTCAGCGAATCTAAGTCATTGAGAAATCGATCGTAGGCTCGTATCGAAAGTTCATCGTCGAGAACTCGCTTGGAAATGTGTTCGCTTTCGACCATGTTTTTCACGGCTCGTGCGATCGCTCTATCTTCAGGGCGAGGTCCCTTTGCATCGGCAACTCGGGGGAACTCTTCACATCGTGCAGGGCTCAGGATCGGCCCGGTAATTCCGAATAGAACAATCGAAAAATAGGATGCCCGTTTCATGGCTTTCGACACACTGTGCGTGAAACCAAGTCGCCGATTTGCTATTGCCATCGATTGTTCCTAACCAAGAAAATACAGTTCAACGAAGTAAAAGTACTCATTCCAGATGATATTCAACACCTGAAATGCGGTTTGGTATCGTACGGCCTAGCCAAGCCTGGAGCAACATGAGCTTCCGTACAAACGCTGACAAATGTACGGCGTTTGCTCAGGACCCGTTCGATGAAATCGAAAGAATTGCTTTCACGCCAAGTGCGAGAAACGTGTCTGCCAACTGTGGATCAGCTCCCAGCGTGGGGGCAGCCAGCCATCGTTTCTTCGAGCCTGCCAGTCTATAAGAATCGACCATAGCCCGTAATTGAGCAGAAAGCTGTCCCTCGAAAAGCAAGTGAGGCTGCACAACGATGCAATCGCAGTCGCTCGCTTCTGCCTCTTTAAGCAGTTCTTCCACCGTAGGCGATCCGCCAGCAAAAAAGCCGGTTTTAACCCAAGAAATCGAGATCGGGCTAGCTTCCACTCGCAATCGAGTTAACGCCAGCATGTGCCCGCGTGCCGCCAGGTCGCTAGTACCACGACCGACCATCGCCAATCCAACTCGCAGGTCTTGCTGATTTTCCAAACAACCGACAATGGGTTTTACCGATTGGCCGGCAGGCAAAAAACCACCCAAGCATTGGGTTGCAATGTCGCACGCACTCGCTCGCAAACACCCTTCGCGATTTTGGCATTTCAAAGCCGCCATGAATCGTTCTTGGGACAATTTTAAAGCAGCTTCCTCGGTCCCAAGCGATGTTGATTGGGCTGCAATACGAACAAACCGCGACTCGACTGCGGCTCGTACCGCATCGGGAATATCTTCCCGGGCATGAGCAGCCGTAAAAAGAAGGATAGGGATAACTAGAAGCTTTTCGCATCCTAGTGCCTGAAGTTTTTCAACCGCCTGATCGATTGTCGGATTGGCTAGCTCTAAAAAGCTTGCCTCGATGGGGACACCCTCGGGCAAACGATCCCGCATTGATCCAACTAAATCGATCAATTCCTGAACGCCCGCCGCATTGCGAGTCCCATGCCCAACGACAAGAATACCACCTTTGAAAACGTTATCGCACTGAAGCCCCGCAAACTCAATCCAA
Source organism: Pirellulaceae bacterium (assembly GCA_031412775.1). GTDB lineage: Bacteria > Planctomycetota > Planctomycetia > Pirellulales > Pirellulaceae > JAIYDQ01. The sequence goes on from JANODQ010000597.1 coordinate 4,909, forward strand.
ACGTCGTTGTGTGTTTTTTCAATACTCAATCGATGATTCCCGCATTTTCGTAGACGCCCAAGATTGGTACAAACAACCACGCAGTTGAATCTCTTCGAGACTCGCGACCAATACCGACCTTTAACTAACCGCAACTTACAAGCTTTGAAGTAACCGCCCAAATCGAATTTCTGACGGCTGTAATACACAGCTCTAATGCCGTTGCTGGAAAAAGTGTACCGTAACTCGACGCGCCAGTTAGTGACTTCCCAACTGGAACCACAAGTTTGCGCTTCGCGTTAAATTCGTCTATTATTGGCAAGTGCTTAACAACAGACCTCATAGCAAATGACCGCAAGAAGCTGCCATCGAACGACCAAGTCGAATCCCACTACCCGTTCAATAATTCTATCGAGAAAACACATGTTTCCGCGAATCTATGGTTTTGTGATTGCGCTAGTTACTGGAATCGCAATTGGTTCCTTCGGCCTTCAGTATCGTGCAAGACATGAAGTCATTGCACAAGCCCCAAAAGTCTGGCCCGAGCAATCCACCGAAGAAATCATCAATGTTCACGTTTACGAAGCATGCAACCGCGGCGTTGTAAATATCTCTACGAAGCTTGTCAGACCGACTTCGTTTTTCACTGAGGCAGCTGTCGAAGGAAGTGGTAGCGGTTCCATCATCGACAAACTGGGACATGTGTTAACCAACTATCACGTGGTCGACGGTGCACGTGATATCAACGTTACGCTTTACACTGGCGACTCTTATCCAGCCATTTTGGTTGGCCAAGACCCAGATAACGATATCGCTGTCTTGCGAATCTCGGCACCGGAGGACGGGTTTTTTCCGATCCCGCTTGGTGATTCCTCGACCCTCAAAGTTGGCCAACATATCATTGCGATCGGCAATCCCTTTGGGCTTGAACGGACTATGAGCACAGGAATTATCTCGAGTCTCAACCGTCGAATATCGTCGAAGAATCGACGTTCGATGAAGTCAATCATCCAAATTGACGCGGCTTTGAATCAAGGTAATTCCGGTGGACCGTTACTAAATTCTCGCGGTCAACTGATCGGAATGAACACCGCGATTGCATCCAGCACGGGTGATAACGCCGGAATCGGTTTCGCAATTCCGTCAAATACAATGCTTCGAGTCGTTCCGCAACTGATTGAATATGGTCGCGTCTCTCGGCCAACGATCGGAATTGTTGAAGCCCTAGAATCCGAAGAGGGTCTCGTGATCCGTCGAATCACTCCGGGTGGTCCCGCAGAAAAAGCCGGTCTTCGAGGTATCCAAGTGACACAGCGAATGATTCGACGCGGACCGCTTGTCTTCCAACAAGATTCCATCGACACTCGCTCGGCCGATCGTATCGTTGGAGTCGACGAGGTTCCCGTGAAAACTGCTGACGATTTATTAAGTTTCATCGAAAGCAAGCGTCCCGGTGATATGGTTCAACTGCTGATCATCCGAGAAGGAAGAAAAATTTCAGTCCCGGTGACTTTGGGTAAAGATGAGTAACTCTCAGAATCGCAAAAGCCGTAAAAAATCACGTAGCCAAAGCAACCAGACTTTGGACACCGAACCTCGACTTTTATGAGGGCTATGCGCTTGTGCCATTCAGGTTGCCACGTGCGAATGCGTCTGCCATTGCGTGAGGCACTTCTGCTTCCGCCAGGACAAGATTCGCGCGATTCTCTGCAACTTTTGCTTTCATCACTTGTTCGGTGGCGATTGCCTCGCTTCGACGTTGTTCAGCTTCTGCACGAGCCATTCGCGTATCAGCTTCCGCTTGATCAACCTGTAGCCTGGCTCCGATGTTCTGACCAACTTCGATAAAGGCGATATCGATCGAAACAATCGTGAATGCAGTTTGGGAGTCGAGCCCACGAGCTAACACAGCCCGTGTTATCAAGTTTGGGTTCTCAAGAACGATCAAATGATTTTCAGTTGAGCCGATCGAGCTAATGATGCTTTCTCCCACCCGCGCGATGACAGTCTCTTCGGTTGCTCCGCCGATCAACTGTTCCAAGTTTGTACGCACAGTAACTCGAGCAACAACTTTCAATTCGATCCCGTTTTTTGCAATAGCGCTAAGCGTTTTGGTGCCGCTGTATCGAGGGTCCGGGCAATCGATAACTTTGGGGTGCACACTTGTTCGTACCGCATCCAAAACATCCCGCCCCGCCAAGTCGATAGCTGCAGCTTTATCAAAATCGAGGTCAATTCCGGCACGATGCGCGGCAATGAGTGCGTTGAGGACGTTCATCACGTTTCCGCCTGCAAGATAATGTGCTTCCAATCGCTGAGTCGTGATACCGTTGCGAGAATGGATATCAAGCCCCGATTGGGCTGCCATGATCTTGGCGTTGACAATTGTTTGCGCTCGAACCTGACGGAAATACATTCCAACGAGGCTCAGCATGCTGACGTCCGCACTACTCATCTTTGCTTGCAACCATACCGACCCGAAACTGTAGAAAACGACGGCTACCACGCAGGCGAAAACTCCGAGTACAGCGATTAACGCATACTGAAGTAAGTCGCCAAATCCGAGATTAAAACGACCGATCTGAACATCTTGTGCAAGGATCGAAAAATCGCCGACAATTTTTGCTACGGAAGTACTGAAGTTAATCATTTAATCGAACTCGTTTCCAGGGAATCACGAACACGTAGTGTCCAAGAGGACTTTAATGTAGTACTGTAACCGATAACCCCAGCAACCTCCACTACGTCGACATGCTATGTTTAGGGTACTAGTTGCGTTAGATTAAGATGCGTCAGGGTTTTGAGAATCTCATG
>JANODQ010000598.1:0-3659 GCA_031412775.1 Pirellulaceae bacterium
CAGTCCGTAGCAGCGTGCTCTTTCCACAACCGCTGGCTCCGATAAGTCCAACAATTTCGCCCCCTGCAACATTCATATGCAAGTTGTCTAAGATGCGTCGCGTGCTGTTCGTTGAGGAGCCACCCCAGGGAAGTGTGCTCGGCTTCTGCTGCGAGAACTCCACAACTAAATCACTACAGTGTACTTCAGGAGCATTCACGCGGGATTGCTTGCCTGAGTCGTTCTGCGTTTGCTGGTTCTGCATCGACAATTCCAAAGACTTCATCGAATCTTGAGACCTACTTCCAATCGCGGCGCTGACGAGATGATGGAATGTTCATCTTTTTGCGATACTTTGTAATTGTTCGACGTGCGACCGTGAGCCCGTGCATTTTGAGCGAGTCAACTAACGCGTCATCACTCAACGGGTCCTGCTTGTCTTCCTTGTCAATGATTTCTTGCAGCTTGATTCGAATCGAATCCCACGCAACATCTTCGCCATCCTCACTGCGAGTTCCACCGACAAAGAATCTTCGAAGCGGAAGAATCCCGCGCGGCGTTTGCAACCACTTGTCATCAACAGCCCGGCTAACCGTTGTAACGTGAACACCAACTTGATCGGCGATTTGTTGCATCTTGAGCGGCTCGATCGCCTCAGGGCCTTCGTCCAAAAATCGCTTCTGATAGTCCACGATGTGCTGAGTGACTTTCATGAGCGTGCTTCGACGTTGCTGTATCGCATCGATCAACCACTGAGCACCGTTAATCTTCTTGCGGATAAAATCCTTTTCCTCAGCCGAGGCGGAAGCGTCTCCCAAGCGACGCCTGTAGTACTCGCTAATTCGCAATGGTGGCAAAGAATCATCTTCCAGCCGAACAATGTATCGACCGTTCTCATCTGGTTCAACATAAACGTCTGGTCGTACCGATGGAACAAAGACTTCCATGAAGGCAGCGCCCGGCTTGGGGTTGAGGTGGTGCATCTCTTCACGTGCATCACGGATCAATTCAAGCGAATAACCGGTCTTCTTTTGAATCACAGGGAGTCGATTCTCAGCCAAGTCGTCGAGGTGATGCGTTATGATCGTTCGCATCTCTTCTTCGAAAGGCGAGTCCGCTTTGATCTGAATCAACAAGCACTCGCGAAGATTCCGAGCCGCGATTCCTGTCGGTTCGAAGTTCTGAACAATACGCAACGCTTCTTCGGCTTTGACCAAGTCAGTTGTCGTGTGGTCAGGAGGAAGAATATCCGCCAAAGCCGTCGTGAAATAGCCGCCGTTACGAGCATCCAAGCACGAGATGATCCGCTCGGCAATCTGTTCAACATCGGTGTCGATGTCTTGCTCGGCTAATTGATGGAGCAAAAAATCGTTGAGTGATTCCGGGCGTTCTGCGGCATTGGCCATCATGTCGGCGTGCCGATCCATATCGTCCGAAATGCGTCCAGAAGACGGACGGAAATCGTCGAACGAGTCAGGCATATCGGTGGTCATGTTCTCCAACCGCTCGAAGTCCTCGGCGTTTGACGAATCATCTTTTACGACCAGCTCGCGTTCGTCCTCAGTTTTCGAGGACTGCTTCTCTGCGACTTCCAGTTCACCGTTTGCGTCCACCGGCGGCTCTGGCTCTTCGAGTTCCAGCATAGGGTTTTCGCTCATTTCCTGGTCGATCCGCTCTTGCAGTGCCATGATCGGCAACTGCAGGATCTCCATCGACTGGATCATTTTGGGAGCCAGCTTTTGAGACTGTATTTGTCGGGCTTCCAACCCAAACGACATTCGCATCAGCATTTTTCCTCGTAAAGCGAGTTACACGAATCGAACTTCTTGCGTGCCAGATGAACTTTTACATCCAAACTGTATCACCCCGAAGCTCAAAAGTGCAAGGCGTTCTGCAATTTTTCGGAAAAACGGAACGAAAATTGCAATTGCAGAGCGATTTGTACGCGTGAATGTGAGTGCCCATCGTTGACCGACCTATAGACACTCCGACCTCTATTGTCGCTAACGAAAGAAGATGCTTGCCCAGCCTAAATTACATTTTGCTAGATTACATTTTGCTAAATCTAAGTTTGCCCAAATCTAGACCTAGCGGTGGCAATCGCGAGAGTCAGGGGTTTTACAACATCTACGACGCCTACAACTTTCAACTTGACTTGAGCGAACAAATTACCAAGAGCCGTAGCCTTTCGACAACTGCTCTCAGCAGATGAATCACGCGAGTAGTTTACCAAGCTTATTTGTCCTTGACCTCGAACTCGGCATCAATTGCATCGTCTTCGCCAGACTTGCTTGCTTCCGCGCTAGCTCCCCCGGCTGACTCGGCACCCGCTTTTTCATAGAGCGTCTTCGTGAACGCAGTCGAGGCTTGCTCTAGGTCGTTGGTAGCCGACTTGATAGCTTCCGTTTCTCCTGAAGCAATCGCATCGCGAACCTTCTTTATAGCTGCTTCCATCGGCGCCTTGTCATTGTCGGAGAGCTTCTCGCCTTGATCCTTGATCGTCTTCTCGAGTTGGTAAACCAAGTTCTCAGCCTTATTCTTCGCTTCGGCCAACTCAAACGTCTTTCGGTCATCGTCGGCGTGCTCTTCGGCATCGCGACGCATCTTTTCGATTTCGTCTTTGCTAAGACCACTAGACTGCTCGATCTTCACGCTAGCTTGCTTGCCCGTTCCGATATCGCGAGCAGACACATTCAAGATACCGTTTTGATCGATATCGAACTTGACTTCGATTTGAGGTGTTCCTCGAGCCGCTGGCGGAATGCCTTCCAAGTTGAATTGACCAAGCACACGGTTCTGCTGAGCCATCTTGCGTTCACCTTGGAAAACGCTGACAGTTACTGCGGTTTGTCCGTCGGCTGCCGTTGAAAAAGTATTCTTCTTTTCGACGGGGATAGTTGTATTTCGCTCGATGAGAGCCGTCATAATTCCACCTTCGGTTTCGATACCCAACGTCAACGGTGTAACGTCCAGGAGAAGCACGTCGCGACGATCTCCTGCAAGTACCGCACCTTGAATAGCAGCGCCAACAGCAACAACTTCGTCCGGGTTCACTCCTTGGTGAGGCTCCTTGCCGAAGATTTCCTTGACGATCTGACGAACCTTAGGCACACGAGTGGAACCTCCAACGAGCACGACTTCATCGATGTCAGAAGGCTTCAGTTTTGCATCAGCAAGAGCTTGCATCACTGGCTTGCGGCATCGTTCCATTAGCTCGTCGGCAAGCTCTTCAAATTTCGAACGAGTGATCGTCATTTGAAGGTGCTTCGGACCTGTTGCATCGGCAGTGATAAACGGAAGATTAAGGTCAGTCTGAGGAACACTACTGAGCTCCTTCTTTGCTTTTTCGCAAGCTTCTTGAAGCCGCTGAAGCGACATCGGTTCCTTGCGGAGATCGATCCCGTTGTCTTTTTGAAATTGAGCTGCAACATAATTGACAAGCGACTGGTCAAAGTCGTCACCGCCCAAGTGAGTGTCGCCGCTGGTGCTGATGACTTCAAAGACCTTGCTGCTGGAGTCTTCACCGCTAAGTGCGACTTCCATGACCGACACATCAAACGTACCACCACCCAAGTCGAATACGACAATCTTGTGGTCCTTATTCTTGTCGAGTCCGTAGGCCAAGGCGGCTGCGGTTGGCTCGTTGATAATCCGAGCGACTTCCAGACCCGCGATCTGAC